>JBDRFJ010000187.1:0-11825 GCA_043818915.1 Pseudomonadota bacterium
GGCCTCTTTCACCAGTGATCGGGAACGGGATATTAATGAACGAGTGAGGGACAAGATCAGAGACAGACTTGTCGGATTGGAAGAGGAAGAACGTTTAGCTAAGCGATTACACGAAATGGTATTGCTCAACGCAGCCGAGGAAGATCGAGTCTTTGGCGAAAGCCTCCCTGAAGGTCTTCATTTAGCGGAATAGCATGCCTGAAACCTGAGACCTGTGATTGGGCTGGACTTTTTTGCAGAACCGTATACAAAGCTCAAGACTTGTGTTTTTTTTAAAATTTTGTTTATATATAGCAGCGATAGTGTCCAGATAGTTTGATTTCTGTTGAGGGGTCGGCACACCCAGAGCCATTCATGATGGCAGATCTTGGATTCATTGGAGTATTGGAGTACTGGAGTGTTGGATGTTATTTTTACCCACTACTCCACTACTCCACTACTCCATTACTCCAGCCCCCTACGTCAGAAGAACACGGTTTTGGCGGATCATTGATTTTGGACAAGAGTGATATGACTAATTGGAATACGTATGCGATATTATCCGGTTAACCTTGATATCCAAAACCAAAACTGCCTCGTAGTTGGAGGAGGCAGTGTTGGAAAGCGGAAGATTTTGACACTTCTCGAATGTGGAGCTCGGGTCATAGTAGTCAGTCCTAAGATATCGCATGAAATCAAAGCGCTTTCTGAAGGCCGTCATATAGAATTAAAGGAGCGCAACTATCGCTCTTCAGACCTCGAAGGGATGTTTCTGGTTATTGGGGCTACTGACAATGAGGAGGTAAATCGGCAAATCAGCAAAGATGCTGCGAGGAGTCGTATCATTTGTAATATTGTAGATCGTCCTCAAGAATGCACCTTTGTTCTTCCCGCAATTGTCAAACAAGGAGATCTTGTAATTGCTATCTCCACAGCAGGGAAAAGCCCTGCTTTTGCGAAAAGGCTTCGCCGAAAGTTATCAGGAGAGTTCGGTCCTGAATACGGGAAGCTCTTAGACTTAATGGGCGCCATACGTAAAGAACTCCTGCAAAAAGGGCAAAGTCCCGAGGCCCACAAGGACATGTTCGAACAGTTGATTGATGAAGGACTACTGAAGTTGGTTAAGCATAACAATAGAAAACAGATTGATACTCTTTTGAAAATAGTTTTTGGTGAAGGTTTTGTCCTGGAAGATTTGTTGAAAAGGAATCGTCATGAATAATGTCTGCCTTACACTCGCGATTGTGTTCTATCTGCTAAGCACTGGGGGATATGTGGCCTACGTATTCCGCCAGGATCGAAAGATACACAAAATTGCTTCCATACTTCTCTGGGTAGGATTTATCGCGCAGACGGTCCTTTTGATCTCACGGTATGTTGAAACCGGAAATGTTCCTGTCCATAACATGCATGAGACATTACTTTTTTTTGCATGGAGCATTGCGGGGGTTTTCTTGTTTTTTCAGCTCAAATTTGAGTTAATGGTATTGGGCGCCTTCATGGCTCCTCTGGCAACCCTGATTGTATGTGTGGCCTCAATGCTCTCTCGCGAGCCGGTACCAGGGGATCCTGTATTAAAGAGTATCTGGTTGGCCCTGCACGTTGTGACGATATTTATGGGGAATGCCGCGTTTGCCGTGGCCTTTGGACTTGCCATCATTTACCTGATTCAGGAGCGGCAGATTAAGGAGAAAAAGACAGGTTTTTTTTATCGGCGCTTTCCCTCGTTGAACCGGGTTGATAGCATGGGATACGCAAGCATTGTTGTTGGATTCTCCATGCTAACTGTCGGATTTATTACAGGGGCTATCTATGCGCAACTTATATGGGGGCGGTATTGGAGTTGGGACCCCAAAGAGGTCTGGTCCTTAATCACGTGGCTTATATATGCCGCCCTTCTTCACGAACGGCTTGTAGCGGGCTGGCACGGACGCAGGGCCGCGATTATGGCCATTATAGGATTCGCGGCATTGTTATTTACATTTTTTGGAGTCAATTTTTTGTTGAAAGGGCACCATGCTCCTTTTACAAAGTTTTAATGTTTGATAATGCACATTTTACTAATCGGTTTAAATCATAAATCCGCTCCTGTTGAAATTCGGGAGTGCCTTACTTTTTCAAATGAAGACATTGGAAAGGCTCTTACCGCTCTATCGGCCCTGCCTGACATAGAAGAGGCCATGCTTATTTCTACGTGCAATCGGGTGGAATTCCTTATAACTTCCCAAAATACCACGGAAACAGTAACAGCCGTAAAATCATTTCTGGCGGAATTCAAGAAGACACCGCAACACAAGTTTGAAAAGACACTCTATGTCTACGAAGACGATGAAGCGGTACGGCACATTTTTAAGGTGGCATCGAGCCTCGACTCTATGGTAGTAGGTGAACCCCAGATACTTGGTCAAATAAAAGCGGCATATCGTCAGTCAACCGAATTAAATACTTCCGGCGTAATACTGAATCGGCTCTTTCACAAGGCGTTTTCAGTGGCAAAGCGGGTTCGTACTGAAACCGGTATAGCAGATCATGCGGTATCGATCAGTTACGCGGCAGTGGAATTGGCAAAGAAGATTTTTGATGAATTGAAGGGGAAGGGGGCGCTGCTGATCGGAGCCGGTGAGATGGCGGTGTTGGCCCTTGAACACTTGGCAAAAAATGGAGTAAATAAGATCTTTGTCGCGAACCGTACCTTTGAAAGGGCGGTAGATGTGGCCGCCAGATTTAGAGGAACTCCCATTCGGTTTGAAGAGATTACGGATAGCCTCTTTAATGTAGATATTGTTATCAGTTCAACCGGCGCCCAGCATCATATCTTGACGCACAAGGATATAAAACCATTGATGCGTCCCAGGAGAAACCGTTCTCTTTTTTTCATAGATATCGCGGTGCCGAGAGATATTGACCCAAATATTAACCGGATAAATAATGTCTACGTTTATGACATCGATGACTTAAAAGGGGTGATAGACAAGAATATTGAAGACCGGCAAAAAGAAGCGATACGAGGAGATCGCATCGTCGACGAAGGCGCCATCCAGTTTCGCAAGTGGCTCGAATCGTTAGAAGTGACTCCTACTATTGTTGCTTTACGAAACAAAGCGGAAACGATCCGAAAGGCAGAATTGGAGAAAACCATTTCCGGATTGGAGTCGATCTCTGATAAAGATCGAGTCGCAATCGAGCGCCTTACAGCCTCTATTTGTAATAAAATCTTGCACGATCCGACTATCTTTTTGAAAAAACCGGGTCGCTGGGAGAGAAGAGATTTCTATATAGATGCGGCTCGCAAGTTATTTAACCTAAGTGAAGACGACAGTGTAAATGAAAACAACGATCAAGAAGATTGATGAATTCGTAAAAAGTCTTCAAGTTGCTTGATTGGTCACTTGATAAGACTCTCATTTATCATTGATCATTTCACATTTGTCATCTGTCATTTTTTTAATGATAAATGCCCAATGATAGATGATAAATGACAGATGATAAGACCAAAATAAGCTCATCAAAGACTTCTTACTAAATTATCAATAGCAAGGAGGTTGTCAGTTGAAAAAAATAGCATTTCTTTTTCCGGGTCAGGGGTCCCAGTTCGTTGAAATGGGACATGACCTTTACGAGGAGTACGATTTTGTCCGTGAAATTTTTGATATGACGGATGAAATTACTAAAATAAATATCTCTGCACTTTGTTTTAAAGGGCCTATGGAGGAGTTAACTCTTACCGTCAATCTTCAACCTGCTGTTACAGCGGTTGACCTGGCATGCCTTGCGGCAATTGAAAAGGAAGGTGTCTCCCCGGCTATTTCGGCGGGACACAGCCTCGGTGAATACGCTGCACTACGTGCTGCCGGGGCTATAAGTACCGAAGATACCGTCAGGACGGTCTTTAAAAGAGGGTCCTTGATGCACCGAGAATCAACAAAACATGTAGGCGCGATGCATGCGATCCTTGGCCTCAATATTGATGAAGTAAGGAAAATAGTTGACCAGGCCAAAAATGCTGGTATTGTGGCGGTAGCAAATCATAATACAGCGGAACAGATTGTTATTACCGGCGAACCGAATGCGGTAAAGCGGGCCTCTGAAATAGCAGCAGACAAAGGGGCCAAGGCGATCCCCCTGAAAGTAAGCGGTGCATGGCACAGCGAGCTGATCAGGGGCGCTGAAGAAGATTTTTCCACCTTTTTGGACGAGGTCCGATTTGAGGGACCAAAGATGCCGATTCTGTTCAATGTTACGGCGGATTATGAAACAGACCCACAGAAGATAAAGACCATTATGGCCCGTCAGCTTTGTAGCCCTGTCCGCTGGTATGACATAATTTGTAAGATGCAGGAGGAAAATGTAGAAGTTTTCGTTGAGGTCGGTCCCAAAAAGGTGCTGACCGGCATGCTGCGGAAGATATTCCCCGAGACACATCCTTACGAAGTGTATAATGTGGACGGGTTGCGCGGTCTGGAAACATTTCTAAAGGCGGTGACATAAAAATGCTGTGGAGAATTAAGAAGATCAAGGATAAATGGAAGGCAAAACGCTATGCCGCCCGGCCTATTTTGATGGACCGTTACGCCAAGAGGCCGGATCTTATTGTAAATAATACGGTACCGTGGGCTCCTGCGAAAAAAGCGTTGTACGATTCCAGAGTGACGCTTGTCACCACCGCCGGGGTGCATCTTAAGGCCGGTATCCCGTTTAATATGTTGGATCAGTTTGGAGATCCCACATTTAGGGAAATTCCGAACGATGTACTTCCGGAGAGGCTTACCATTACCCACAATTATTTTGATTCCAAAGATGCTATCTCAGACATCAACCTTGTCTTGCCTATAGAACCACTACTCCGTCTGGTCAGGGAAAAGATTATCGGATCTATTGCAAAGCGGAGTTTCAGTTTTATGGGGCATATTTCTGGTGGGCATGTCGATACTCTGCTTCAGGAGAGCGCTCCTGCAATGGTGAAAAAGTTGATTCAGGACAAAGTGGATATTGTTTTTCTCACACCTGCCTCAGGGTTGTGTAATCAATCTGTCGGCTTGATTCAAAGGGTTATAGAAGATGCGGGGATTACGACAATTTCGATATCACTGAATCGTACAATAACACTTAAGGTAAAACCTCCTCGTGCAATCTATCCTGGATTTAGGTTAGGACACCCAATGGGAAGACCCAACGATATCGAACTCCAGGGCCGAGTAATTAAAGACGCGTTACAAAAATTGTATACTATCAAGGAGCCTGGAACACTTCTGGGGATCGATTACCGATTGAAGAAACCTACTTATACGCTGGATCGCCATGCCCGGAGCTGGAGTAATGGAGTGTTGGAGTAATGGGAAAAAAGGAATAACCAGTACTCCATTACTCCAAAGATAGAACGAGATAAGTGAATGTTTAGTAAGATAATTCTAATTTTTCAGGTAGCTGTTGCATTCATGTTGTGGGCGTCTCATGCCTTGGCCTACGTTCCACCGGCGGAACAGATTTTTTCGTTAATGCCTCATCAAAAGCATAGACAGATTCGTGCCCTTGTGTTGACTCTTGAGACAACGTTCTATGGTGAGGATTGGCCCGATGGATTGAGGACCTTCACGGAAACCGTATCCTATTTATATCCTGATAGGTTCTTTTCCACGATAAAAGCGCCTTCCGGCAAAAAGCTATATGTTGTCCAGGAGGGTAAATCCCTGGTCGCCATAGACCAAAAGATTATTTCGGAAGAGGAATCATATATTGATAGTTATAAAGATATTTTTTTGTACCGGAGTCCGGCATCTCTCATTGATCGTCTTTCAAAGGTAGGGATAGATACAAAGACTGTCAGCTTTGGAAGACTGGAGGACAAAATCGCTTACGTGATAGGCGCGGTTTATCCTGACGAGTCCCATCCCCAATTATGGGTTGAAAAAGATACCTTCCGACCTCTTCGTCTACTGTTTCCCCCTTCAGGCAATTCTGAAAAAATCGAGATACGCTATGATCACTATTTCAACGTTGGTAAGGGGATGTGGTATCCGGGCCGTATTACATTCTATGAAAACGACAAACCTGTAAAAGAGCAGGCGCTCAAAACATATAAAAGCTCCTCTAAAGATGATGCCTTTCCCGAATATATGTTTGACATCGAAGAGCTGAAAAAGAGCTATACCTCCGTTATCGAACCTGAGCGCAAGGGTGAGGCCTCGGCCGGGTCCGAATTGGACGATGTCAAGCAGACCATTGATGATTTTCAAAAGGCGTTTGAATAGAGAGCCTCGCCTTTGTCGACCGCTAAATCGATCGGCTACTCTTTGCCCTTCAACAAGGCCTGGAGATCGGCGAACGGCTTGTGGGTGGCAGACGGCTCTTGCTCGCCGCCTGATGTCGCCTCACCATATTCTGCCGCATCCAGATACCGCGAGTGCTCATTGTCGTGACAGTAGAGACACAGCAACTCCCAGTTGCTGCCGTCGGGAGGATTGTTGTCGTGGTTGTGGTCCTTGTGGTGGACCGTGAGTTCACGAAGATTCTCGCGGGCAAATTCGCGCCCGCACTTCGCACAGATCCAGGGGCAGATCTTGAGCGCTTGCTCCCGATAACCCTGCTCCCGCTGCTTCCGGTTGCGCCGGGCCTCGGCAACGATCCGGTCCGGCCTGTCTATGTCTGGTTGCGTCTTTTCCGATGGCATATGCTCACCTTTAATCGTGAATATTTGGCGCATTTTTTTCGTTCTCTATGCACACCAAGTAGGTCAGGGGCCTTGCGGTTCTTGTCCTCTTCTTGCCTGGATTAGGATTCAGTTCGAGATATATTTTCTAATTTTTTAGGGTACCTAATTATAAGTTAGCAGGCAATAAAAAGAAAGAGGGTAAGAATATTTTCAAAATTTTTTTGGCCACTTGGTATTGACAATGGTATTGACGTGTGAAATACTTAATTTAAAAAGATTGATTAAAATCTATGCGGCAAGGTGGCACTATGGCAGGAGTAAAGACAGCAATATCACTACAAAAAGACTTATTCAATCAAGTAAATAATTTAGCCAAAGAGATGCATGTCTCTCGCAGCCATTTATTTACCCTGGCTGTGGAAGATTATTTGAAAAAAAATGAAAGCAAAAAGATCCTCGCTAAAATCAATGCTGCCTACGATGATGTCCCAAGCGAGGAAGAAACAAGGATTGCACAGGCAATGAGGCGGAAACAGAGAAAAAATATTGAGGCAGAAGCGTGGTAATTAGACAGGGAGAAATTTATTGGATCGATCTTGGCGAGCCAAGAGGTTCTAAGCCGGGTTATCGGCATCCCCACATCGTGATTCAAAATAATGTCTTTAATGCCAGTAGGATAAATACAGTTGTAGTATGTACCTTAACCTCAAACTTGAAAAGAGCAAAAGCTCCGGGAAACGTGCTTCTTGAAAAAGGAGAAGCTAACTTGCCAAAGAAAAGCATTGTCAATATTTCTCAAATTTATGCGGTCAATAAGGTCGATTTAATAGAGAAAATTGGTCAGGTATCAGAAAAGAGATTTCAACAAATTCTGGATGGTATAAAATTGCTTATGGAACCACGAGAGCTTTAATGTGTTGCTATTGACACCATGGTTTGATATAAGGTCATTGTTGAATTCATTCATGTTTTCCAAAAGGCTATAGCCTCGGGGGGTAATGATGGAGCTTATCGTCAAACCGTCATTTGTGGAACTTCGCTATGAAGCGGTTTTGAAAGAATCGATGCTATCAGTAACCGTAGAAGAGGCACGAATATCTCTCATAAAAAAATTCTTGAAAGCTTTCGACCTTCGTTTAAATGATATTAAATTCGATGGTCAAGCTCTATCAAACAATTATATTCACTTTTCCAAATTCTACGGCTCTACTTTTTTTGATGTATCCTTTGGTTTGGAAGAAATATCAGCCAGGCTCAGGATGCCAACTGATGAGGCGCAAGTGGCAGATCTCTACGGCAGGCTGTTTCAGATATTTAAAGACAACCCTATTTCTGTTCAAAGAATGAACATTCAACGACAATGCTCAACCGAGGGGGATGTAGCCTCATTTTTCCAAACCTTAAATCCCCACACTCCCAAAAAAATTCAGGAGTTGTTATATTCAAGAGGTATGATTTATGACCTTAAAGTTTCAGAATACGAATTATACATTCATGTTTTGATAGCCAATTCTCTTGTCGTGGATGGTGGACTGTATTTGAATATTGATTTTGAATTTTCACCAAACAAATATGATTTTGAGAACGCATTAAGAATTGCAAAAGATCAACATGAGTTTATATTTAAAGAACTCGGCTTAAAAATAGCGACGGAGACATAAAAATGGGGGTTCTTATTGAAAGAGAATTCATGCGGTCCAGTGGTTGGCCTCTGCCCGAAAGAAAAATCCCGGAAGATTTTTCACAGAAAGGAGCCGCTCAATTACAGTTACAGCGCGTTGAAATGCTTCAAAGGAATGAGCTTGCAAATAAGATTTCTGCTTTAGAAGAAAAAATAAGAAGGATTGAGAAGGCGACTGTTGGCTATATTAAAATCAACTTATTGCCAACCAAAAGCCTAAGAACTCCGTTAGACGCTATCGTGGAGCAAGATGATGATGGCTTCATTGCTCGGATCACAGATATACCGCTATATGGTTATGGGGACGACCCCGTAGAGGCCATTGATGCTCTTAAATGCGAAATCGAATCCCTCTATGATGATTTGATGGAAGATGACGATTTTACTGAGGAATGGTTAGCAATTAAGGATTTCCTGAAGAAGCGAATAATTACCTGAATATGCAGAATGCTAAATTTCACACACGTGATGTAAAGAACACCTGTGAGAACAAATTGGATATTAACTTTAAAAGCGGAAAAGAGTTCAATGGATGGTTTTGGCTTAATGGTAAAAAAAAGAAAAGAATAACAATACCAAAAGGCCGGAAACCAATACCCCGAAAAACATATAAATCCATGGCAGTTCAGCTTGGGTTGAACGCTGAACAATTCGATGATCTGTTAGAATGCCCCTTGAAAAAGAAAGGGTATGAACAGATTATTTCCTGATCTTGAAACATGTAAGGTGTTTTGCTATCAGCGGTAGTTTCTGATTTTCCCTTCTGTTGAGTTTTTTCCAGCATCCAGCCTTGACTTTTTTTTGACTCGCTCTTGGATTGTTCCTATCATGGCAATCCCGCTATAGCGGGACTTTACAAACCCCATAAATATTGATACATATGAGACAATAAGGCTCAGTCCAATCCTGCTATAGCGGGACTTTATCCAACGTCCCGCTGAGGTCGGCCAAAGCATATCATGATCAAGTCACGGCTGAGCCTAATCTGACATCTATGCCGTTAACTTCATGCGGGACGACGGATAAAACGCTATACGTTAGGATTTTAGGATTGAATTTTACCTTGAAATAATTTCTTATGTATAGAAGGGAAGGAGGGAACCATGGAAACCAGTGAATCCTTGCTTAAGAAAGCATTGGTCTTAAAACCGCAAGACCGATTCTTGTTGATCGATGGACTTGTTTGTAGCCTTGATGAGCCAAATAAGGAGATTGATGCGATCTGGGCCGACGAGGCTGAGAAACGATTAAGAGCACATCGGGAAGGGAAGACCCAAGGAGTCCCGTTCAAGGACGTTTTTGGAGAAGAACTGTAAAAATGAAAGTCATTTTTGATACACTCGCCCAACTGGAATTGGACGACTCATCAGAGTACTACGAATTTGAAGCGTCAGGTTTGGGCGCACGATTTAGAGAGGAAGTCAAGCGTGGAATCCGCAGAATTCGTGAATATCCCGATGGTTGGACCAAAGAAAAAAACGATGTGAGAAGATACCTCCTTCACAAATTTCCCTACAAGATACTCTATTCAATTGAAGAGGATTACATCTATATTATTGCGATTGCACATTGTCATAGACGCCCGGATTACTGGATCGACCGCATTTTGGAAAAATCCTAACCACGCAACTGCCGTAGAGAGTGGAAGGTCCTCGAGGGCGGCAGGCTTCTTATAGTGACGTTTTTGATACCAAAAATACCGATATTGGTCCTGAAAATAGCTACTTCTGGAATATTAATCCTGACATTTTAATATGATAGCATGGCCCGACCCCAAACGAATCCAAATGAACTTTAGATGTCCCCTATCTTCCTTGGCGTGTTGAATGAAACCTGGAGTTTTATGATAATGGATGGAAAATCACTGAACATTACAGAAGAAAAGATTAATAATCTGAAGAAAATACTCCCCGAAGCGTTTACTGAAGGAAAGATTGACTGGGAAAAGCTGAAAGCCGCTTTAGGTGAGGATATTGAATTCAGAAACGAACGCTATGTTTTAAACTGGGCCGGAAAGTCGGATGCGTTCAGGGTATTGCAGGCGCCCACCACCGCGACCCTTGTTCCCTGCAAGGAAGAGTCAGTCAAATTTGACGATACGGGAAACATTTTTGTTGAGGGCGAAAACCTTGAAGTATTGAAGGTTTTGCAGAAGTCCTACTTCGGCAAAATCAAGATGATTTATATTGACCCTCCGTATAACACCGGCAATGACAACTTTATTTACCCCGACAAGTTCTCCGAGACCAAAGAGGAGTATCTGGAACGAATCGGCGACAAGGATGAAACCGGCTACATGACCCGTGAAGGGCTGTTCCGCAAAAACAGCAGGGACAGCGGGCATTACCACTCCAACTGGCTCTCCATGATGTATCCCCGGCTGTTTCTGGCACGGAATTTACTGCGGGAAGACGGGGTTATTTTTGTATCCATTGATGATAATGAAGTCCATAACTTAAGGCTTTTAATGAATGAGGTGTTTGGGGAGGAGAATTTTGTATCCTGTTTAGTCTGGAAAAAATCATATGGTGGTGGAGCAAAAACAAAATATGTCGTTGGCCTACACGAGTATATTTTGGTATTCGCAAAGAATAAGGAATGTATAGAAAAAATTGAATTACCTCCATCGCAAGATGTGCTTAAATATTATAAGTGGAAAGATGAAAAGTTTGACTATAGAGGACCATATAGAAAACAGCCGCTAGCAACAAATAGTATGGATGAACGGCCAAATTTAAGATTTCCTATAAATCGGCAAGGGCATGAGATTTGGCCTGAAAAACAATGGCAGTGGTCTAAAGACAGAGTCATGAAAGCCCTTAACAGTAATGAGCTTATCTTTAAGAATAAGAATAATAAATGGAATGTTGAATACAAGCAATATTTAAAAGATGAAAATGGAGAAGAGAGAGGAGCAAAGCCTTATTCCTTAATTGAAGGACCTTATACTCAGGTCGGCACAGGAGAACTCACTGAACTTTTTGGGAATAGTAAAACATTCTCATTCCCAAAACCAATAGGTCTGATTAAATATTTTATTCAATTCATAGATAAGAATGACATTATCCTTGATTTCTTCTCTGGCTCCGGCACTACCGCCCACGCCGTATTAGACCTGAACAAACAAGACAATGGAAACCGCAAGTTTATCTGCATCCAGCTTCCCGAAAAATGCGATGAAAAAACGGAAGCTTTTAAAGGCGGCTATAAATCCATTGCTGAAATCGGCAAAGAGCGTATCCGCCGGGTTATCAAAAAAATCAAGGAAGACGAGGAAAGCAAGGAACCGAATTTATTCAGTAAAGACAAGCCGAAACAGGATTTAGGCTTTAAGGTTTTTAAACTTCAAGAGTCCAACTTCAAAATCTGGCGGCCAAAGGTTAAGAACGAAGAAGAGCTTTTCGAGCAGTTGACATTCCACACCGACCCGGTGGATGAGAACGCGGAGACAGAAAATATTCTTTATGAACTGCTTCTAAAATCGGGTATTCCCCTGACCGCCGGGATTGAGGATAA
>JBDRFJ010000188.1:0-7595 GCA_043818915.1 Pseudomonadota bacterium
CCCTGCCTATCTCCTCCACAGTTCCTGGGCCTGTCTGTAAATCCCTGATCCCGCTTAATTCCCTGCGGTCTTCCTTCTTCTTGGATAGAAACCGTTCGTAAATCCAATCTACAAAGTCATCGGAACCCAAGACGGTCTTACCTCTCACCCCCTTCCAAAAGGTAATATTCATGTCTTTCATGATTCCATCCATCACAAACTGCTCGTATTTCCTTCGACCGCCAAAACTGTCTCCCCCACCCGCCATATCCAGAATCTCGGAATAATGGGCGAAAGGCTGGCGATTTCTCAGGTGGGTATATCCGGCATAGCTGCTCCAGGCATATCCCTTCAGGATCTTACGCTTCTCTTCAATCTCCACCTGCGAATATTTCTTAATCCGAACCGGATTTAAATGAATATACCGGCTGAGCCCCATAAGATATTCATCTTTTTCGATCAAGATAGCCTTATAGCGCCCTTGAAACAGGTGGCCACTCCTTCGGTGGCGGCGGTTGAAATAAACCGTGTAGGTGGTATTGAAACGCTGCATGAATTTCCCGAGGTTGGCTTCGCGGGTCATCAGAATGATGTGAAAATGATTCTGCATCAGGACATAAGAGTGCAGCTCAATCCTATAAAGCTTGAGGTTGGCTGAAAGGATTTCGAGTAATTTGTCCCTGTCAGCATCATCCCGGAAAATATTTCTTTTCTCATTCCCCCGACAGGTGACGTGATACCAAGCTCCCGGATATTCTATGCGAAGCGGTCGGGCCATGAAGCAAGAATACTTAATAGTAACCTTTTAGTCAATAGTTTAGGTTTGACCCCTTTATACACTGTCTGAATTGCAGACTGCGATAAAATCTCCTTGACACACAAGGCAGCCCATCGTATACTTCCCCCACAGAAAATCAAGTTCTTATCAATCATAGCTTAGATAGATACCAGGGCAGTCTATCTGGTTCAGCACAAGGCTTACTCTGCGGCATTCATTCTCCACGGTTCTAGACATATTGTGATATAATTTAAATGTCAACCAATGAGGAGGTAAATTTGTCCACTCAAAGGCGTAAAGAACTAATCTCAAAACTTGAGCAAGCATTGTCATCCAGAGTACTGACGTTAATTACTGGAGATCGTCAGGGTATGGAAACTAGGATAGCACCCGACCTCATCCCACTGGTTTCGGAACATTTGTCACGCATTGGATCAGCAGAAAGCTTATCTTTGTTTATATACACACCCGGTGGGGATTCAATCGCAGGGTGGGGTGTGGTAAGCCTAATTCGACAATATTGTACCAAATTTAAGGTTTTAGTGCCCTTTCGGGTGTTGAGCTGTGGAACGTTGATTACCCTGGGAGCTGATGAGATCATAATGGGGAAGCACGGTTTTCTCAGTCCAATTGATCCCTCCGTAGCGTCTCCATTCAATCCACCATCTCCAGGACAACAGCAATTTGGTGCCACTTCCTTGTTGCCAGTAAGCGTAGAGGACATGATCGGATTCTTGGAACTCGCTAGAAAAGAAATGGGTTTGAAATCTGATGAATCGATGGTTCAAGTATTGAAAATACTTTGTGAAAAGGTGCAGCCCATGGCTTTAGGTGCAGTTTATAGAGCTAGAGAGCAAAATAGCTCCCTTGCAAGGCGCCTTATTTTAAGTCACTCAAACGATGAGGGCAAGGCAAATCGAATTGTTACGCAGCTCACCCAAGAACTCCCAACACACAATTATTTGATAGGTCGTAAGGAAGCCTCAAAAGAGATTGGACTAGATATTAAAGAACCGCCTAAGGAAGTTGAACAATTGATGTGGGACCTTTACAAAGAGTATGAGACTTGGCTGCGATTAACTAGCCCCGCTAGCGCGGAACTGGATTTAGGGATAGAAGAGAAGAAGAGTGTGCGCTATGAAAGAGCTGCCATCGAATCCCTAAATAATGAAACTCTGTTGCAGCACGTTTTTACAACCGATAAGGTACTTTTTAGGATGAAAGTGACCCCTCCCGGTACGCAAGTACCCATCGACCAAATCATGGAACGCACCGTTTATCAAGGTTGGCTCCTTCATGAAGATGAAGATAAGGAGGCAGTGAAATGAAACTAATGCATGTACAAATGAGCCAAGATGCAGTTTACAACAGAATAACGTCCAATGCCGACGGTCTAGCTTCGGCATACCAAAGGACTAATACCACAATCTCTGGAGCGATGGTTGTAGAAACCGCAGGAGGATTTTTGCTACCCGAGATAGTCCTGCCTTGGTTTCAGCCGACTCCGGTTGAGGAAACATTTTTCAATACTCTTCCATATACCCTGCCGCTTAATTGTGATGAATTAGCAGAGGGCTATAAGGCAATGGCTTCTGAAAATAACTTACTGGCGGAGAAATCGTTACCAATTGCACTGGAAACATGGCCGATCTGGGAGCCTTAGATGCCTTTGCTACGAGGTGAAATCTGGTGGATCGATTTCGGCACCCCCAGGGGAAGTGAACAAGGTGGACGGAGACCAGCTCTCATTATTCAGAACGATGCCGGCAACATTAGTTCGTCAACAACTATCATAGCTGCGGTAACAACTAAAGTTAAAGCGCCATATCCATTCCACGTTGAGATCTCTGCACTGCAGAGTGGTTTACCAGAAAATAGCACTGTTTTACTTGAGCAACTTCTCACGATCAGCAAGAGCCGCCTGCTTAGTCGAGCAGGCAGCCTATCCTCAGCAAAGATGAAGCTCATTGACAGGGCGACTCAAGTGAGTTTAGGGCTACCAACAACATAGAGTTTAATGTTATGTATACCTAGGGCTACTTGCCCTTATATTCCGTTTCTACCACCGGTTGGCATTTCCAACGTTCTGTCAGTAAGGCAAGACATCAAATAGGGAATCACCCAGCTCATCCCGGAACACGAAGGGCCATTTCTTACATCAGGTAATGTTTATCTAAGCGAAATCAACCGATACGACTTTAGCGCTCATTCGAACCGCCGCATCAACCAGGAGGTCTTCCCGGTCTTTCCGTCCCTGTTCTTCTCCACTTTCAAGAATGCTTTGACCGGCTTGGGTGTTTGATCTCCATCGGTGAAATTTAAACTTTTAAAAGAATAGCCAGATTTGGACTTTCACCGGGGAAAATTCTTAAAAGTTTAAAAGTTAGGAAACCAGTCTTAAGTTTTTCTTCCTGGCCATTCTCTTCCCCAAAATTTATCTTCTCCCCCCCTGAAATCACCTAAACACATTAACACCGTCACCATTCTCAATCGAATCCAGAATGTTATTATTGAGATCCCTTCGCCAGAGGGTGTTAAGTGGTGGGATAAACACCGGTAAACACCCCTAAACACGGTGCGGGAGTGTTTTCCGATCGTGGTCATGGTTCTGGGTCCATTTTTCTGTCCGATCTGGGAGATATGGAGGTGTTAAGGTGTTAAATAGGTGTTAAGGGGGGAGGTAAACACGTCGGGATTTTGAAACCACTCTGGATTATTTAATTATTTTGCTCAAAGAGGGGGTGTGTTAAGGTGTTAGGTGGGAAAAAAAGGGAGGGGTGAAAAAATTAATCATATTCAGGAAGGATGGGGGATAGGCGGATCATTCGTTACTTCCTGTAGTCTTCGGTTGAAGATTTTCATGGGGCGGTGTAGATTTCTATTACTAACTAAGTTGCCGCCCCAGCCTAGTCTCGCTTGCGAAGGCAGAATCTTTCGGATGCAGGGCGTTCCTTTTTTTGCTAGCCCAGGTGAATCGTGCCGCAACAAGACACCGCAATCAGCGACTCTTCCCTTGAAGCATTCCTCCACTGCCGGTACAAGTCGTACCTGACAATCAAGAACACAATCGGCCAGCCTTCCGACTTCGAGCATCATACTGCCGCCCGAAACGATGCCTACCGCCGATTAGTTCAATCCCAATTGCTGACACAACATCGCGGAGCCGATGTTCTTCACAGCCCACCGATCACCTTACATACCTTTCAAAAAGGAAAACCGCTAATACTCGATGCGAGGGCGCAGGCATTGAGCCTATCCGCCACTATTGATGCGCTTCAAATGGTGGGTGGTACATCCCTCCTCGGTAACTTTCTCTATCAGCCAATCCAATTATGTTACCATGACTCGCCCACCAAGGTCGCAACGATTCTTCTGGCATTCAAGAGCCTGGTGATTGGTGAGCTACAAGGGCAGATTCCCACCCACGGCACAATGGTCGCTGGTTCGCATCTGCACATACGCAAAGTAAAGCTGCAAGGAATGCAAAATCGGGTTCGTCGCCTGATTACAGGCCTTCAACCATACATCAATGCGAATACAGTTCCTCCTTTAATATTGAACCAGCATTGCTCAGTATGCGAGTATTGCACATTCTGCCGGAACGAAGCCGTCGCCTCCGACAACCTGAGTCTGCTCGGCGGAATGACCGGGCGCGAGATCGTCGTCCAAAATCGGAAAGGCATCTTCACCGTCAACCAGCTTTCGTACACCTTCCGATATCGGAAGCCATCTAAACGAGCAAAAAGACCTGCGAAACCTCACCAATTTAGCCTTCAGGCGCTCGCGTTGCGCACCCAGAAGGTCCACATACATGGTACGCCGAACCTCGCCGTAGCTGATCCAGCCATCTATTATGATGTCGAAGGATTGTCAAATCCCGATTTCTATTACCTCATTGGCATGCTTCTCGTGCATCAGAACAACACTGATTATTTCAGTTTTTGGGCAGACTCCGAGCGAGAGCAGGGAGCGGCTTTCCAGCAATTTGCTGACGCAGTCACCAACATTCCCAATATCCGGCTATTCCATTTCGGGAATTACGACACCGCAGCGATAAAGCATGCACGCTGTATCTGCGAACCACGGTACGCCGCCATTCTGGACAGGATAGTAAAGGCCTCCACAAACGTGCTTACACTTATCAATTCACAAGTCTACTTTCCAACCTATTCTAATAGTCTCAAAGACATCGCCTCCTACCTGGGTTTCAAATGGACCGAGGCGAATGCATCGGGCATCCAAAGCATCATCTGGCGTGACCAATGGACGCTCAATGGTGATCCATCCTTGAAACGCAAACTCATTGGATACAACCAAGAGGACTGCGTGGCCCTGAAAACGATCTGCGACTTTATCCGCTCCACGGCAAGTACGGAAAACCAACCGCCATCATCCACTTGTGAGCAGTCAAGTATAGTCTACACGAAGGATCTTTCAAAACCCTTTCAAAAATGGGGTCGGGCAGTGTTCGCGCTGGAAGATCTTGAACGTGCAAGCAAATGTGCCTATTTTGATTACCAGCGCGATCGTGTGTTTGTGCGGAGCAGTAGGAGGATCGCAAAAGCCGAAAAGGCAAACGAGAAAAAAGCGCGCTCGTTACCAGTCAACAAACGCATCGAGGTATCATGCAAACGATGTGGCCATTGTAACAGCAGGAAGATTTACCCCGGCAAAAATATATCTCGGCGTGTGATCGACCTGCGGTTTTCTTCGGGTGGAGTCAGGAGATGGGTTGTTCAGTATTTGTCCTCGCGGTATCAATGCCGACGCTGTGGAAAGACTTTCCTGCCAGAAGGCTGGCCGTCGTATCGGGGGTGGTATGGACCGAACTTGGCAAAGTGGTGCATATACTTGAATTTCGAGTGCAAGCAGACCATGTGGAATATCAAAGACACTCTACGAGATGTGTTCGGGATCATGATTGATAGGCGCAAGCTGTACGGATTCAAGAGCCAAGTCATCTCGTCCTACACAGGCCTTTACGAGCAGATTCGCCAGCACATTCTCGCAAGTCCGGTCCTTCATATTGACGAAACAGATGTAGCAATTAGAAAAACCAAAGGCTATGTGTGGGTATTTGCCACCCTTGATGCGGTTTGGTATCTTTACAAGGGGTCACGCTCCGGGGATTTTCTCAGAGATTTGCTAAGTGGCTTTCGCGGGGTACTGATTTCAGACTTTTATAGCGCATACGACAGTATTAATTGCCCGCAGCAGAAGTGCCTACTACATCTTTTGAGGGACTTCAATGACGACTTGAAGAATAGTCCATTTGACGGAGAGTTTAAAACGATTGCTGGCGAGTTCGGAAGAGTCCTGCGGAGCATCATCGATACTGTGGATCGCTATGGTTTGAAAAAGAGACATTTGCACAAGCATAAGAAGGACGCGGTGTCATTTATTGATCATGTGCGGACTACGGCCTTCAGTTCAGACGTAGCCCTGCGATACCAGAAGAGATTCAAAAAATACGGAGATAAGCTGTTCACGTTTTTAGACTTTGACGGTGTACCTTGGAACAACAATAGCGCTGAACATGCGGCCAAGAGTTTTGTGAAATACAGCCGGGCATCTGAAGGCTTATACACCGAGCGTTCACTGAATGAAGCACTTGTTATGTTGAGCGCTTTGGAGACGTGTAGGTACAATCGAGTTAATTTTCTTCGGTTCCTGCTAACGGGGAGAACGGAACTAGACGCTGTGATGGTGCGGTGAGGTCATTCTCACAACTGTCCTCCTGATGTGAACCATATCATGATGTTTGCCCAGGATTAATTCCATGCCCGACCTTCCAAGGAAACTTTTAAACTTTTAAAGAATTTTGGTTATTTTGGGGAAAAAGGCTTAAAAACCTTAAAAGTTTAAAAGTTAAAAGAGGGCACCCTCAAAACCCTTCAAAAATTCATCGGGTGGGTAAGAGCCACTTTTCCCTTGACCATTCCCGCCCTGAATCTGCTGGGAATCATCTTCTACGGGTTCTGGTATGGGTACCTTTAAGCCGCCATCCTCCACCTTTAAATTATTTTCTCTCTCCCCCGGAATTTGACTAAACACCTTAACACCGTCCAACTCATCACCCGAATATTCAATAATTTTAACTATATCATCGTCCTTGACCGTGTTAAGTACGGGGGTAAACACGGAACGACCAGTTGGAGCAAGTCTCCCCCCTCATTTCTCTGTGGAAGGCTTAATTTCTTAAGAGAGGTTTTTAAAGTATATGGCTATTTTGGCCGTCCTCCAGTTCCCTCTCGATCTCGGCAATCGGGAATACGTCCCAATTTTCTTCCTGTGCAGAGGTCTCAAATTCCTTTAACAAATGACTTTGAGCCTTTGGAGTCAAATCCCTGAAATAGATTTCTACTTTTTTAACCATAGCCTTCCTCCTTTCAATTTTGCAGAGATATTTCAGAAATAGGTATCCTCCAGAATCTTAACCAATCCAGAGGATACCCCATAGGATCATCTTCAAAAGCTTCTCTCACTTCACCATCCCCAACACCATTCCTCCCACCTTCTGCAGCCGGTAACTCGACTCGGCCGCCAACCCTTCAAACTGGGCCGCTTTTGAATAGAGAATCGCATAGCGCATGGAGCGTGGCGCATGGGGTAACAACTTTTTTTCCCCGCGATGGAATTGGCGGTTGAAACTCTCCATGGTCATGAGAGGGTTCTCTACGGGAGTCTGCATGGAAAACCTGAATTGATTATTCTGCTGGCCAAGCTCGAATGACACCCTTTCCAGGACCTCGAAATTGTCCACCGGGCGGTATCTGGGAGTAAAGATCGCTCGGCCCTCCTCCCCATCGAACCCTCAATCCAACGGGATGCTGATTTG
>JBDRFJ010000189.1:0-4626 GCA_043818915.1 Pseudomonadota bacterium
CATCCTAAATAAGATGGAAATGAGCACGAACGCGGATTTGACTCGCTACGCCCTTGAATATAACCTCATCTAAAAATATTACCAAGAAATAAGCCCCCTTTTCAAACACCAGTCGTCGCTTCTTGCCGACACTTCCTTGTAGGGATTCCTTGACAGAAAAATAAGGGTTCCTTGACAGACAAATCCCGGGAATAATCATATAAGAAAAGATACGCTTCTTCGACCACGCCCGTCGAGGGAGAGGTGTTGTGCGCGAGAGAGGATTCTGAGGGGCATATATTTCATTTTTTATTTTCGTGAAGCCGTTATCAAAAGAGATGTGCCATGAAAGTCTTTATCGTGGATGATTCAAGGATCGTGTGTGATGGATTGAAGAAAATGATTGAAGGAATGGAAGAAGTTGAAATAGCAGGGACGGCTGAGAACGCGCAGGACGCGACGCGTTTCATCACGGAGTTGAAGCCGAACGTCGTAATCCTGGATATACGCCTTCCCGGCCATAGCGGCCTGGAAGTTTTAAAGGACATCAGAGAAAAGAAGCTGCCGATCAAGGTCATTATTCTCACAAATTATCCTTATCCCCAATATCGGAAAAAGTGCAAGGAACTGGGGGCAGAATATTTTTTCGACAAGGTGACAGAAATCGAAAAGGTCCGCGATACCCTGAAAGCTATGACGAAAATAACGTGACCGGTTGGACGCAGGCCTGAATATGTTTTTATGAAGATAGGCCTTGAATCAATTGAATGCTTTAATACTTTTCAATCTCAAAGGATGTGCAATGAAATGGAAAGGATAGAAGAAGTAAAGCCATGAGGAATTTAGCATTTAACTTTCTTCCCGGCAAAGTCAGGATATTCATGGAGATTATATGATGACTGTACATCTCTTAAACCTCAAGATTATATCTTTGACTATTCTTTTGTGGACATTCATCCTGTCTGGGCTATACCTGTCGAGACTTTACAGTTACCTGCTTTTCCACAGCCTGGCTGAGATCTTCAGTATTGTTGTAGCCACCAGCACTTTTCTGCTTGTTTGGAACGCGCGGCGCTATTTCCGGAACGACTATATGCTGTTTATCGGTATCGCCGCCCTGTTTGTCAGCGGGTTGGACATACCTCATCTGCTTGCCTATAAAGGCATGCCCGTATTCCAGGGCTACGACGCAAATCTACCGACCCAACTCTGGATTGCTGCGCGGTATTTACAGAGCCTTTCGCTTCTGATCGCTCCTTTATTCTTCCACCGAACCCTAAATCCCAAATTTGCGCTCTCCGGTTTTACCGCTGTTACCGCCCTTCTGCTGGCTTCCATTTTCTATTGGGATATCTTCCCCACGTGTTACGTGGAAGGTGTGGGGTTGACTCTGTTTAAAATCACCAGCGAGTACATCATTTCCTTAATCCTGCTGATATCTGCTGGCTTGCTGTACCAAAATCGCAAAACATTCGATCCTGAGGTTTTTCGCTTCTTGATTTGGTTCTTTGCCGCGACGATAACCGCAGAGATGTCTTTTACCTTATACATTGGCGTTTATGACTTTGCCAATTTTGTGGGACATATATTCAAAATCGGCTCGTACGTTTTTCTCTACCGAGCAATTATTGTGGTCAGTCTCAGGCGCCCTTGCGACGTGCTGTTTAGAGATCTAAAGCAAAGTAGAGATGATCTGCAGGCGGAACGCAACAACCTGAAAGTGCGCGTTCAACAGCGCACGGCGGAATTGGCGACGGCAAATGAACGATACCGCAACACCCTCGACAACATGCTTGAGGGCTGTCAGATGATCGGTCACGACTGGCGATATTTATACGTCAACGAGGCGGCAGAGAGGCATAACCGCCGGCCCAAAGAAGAACTGTTGGGCAAGAAGTATATGGACATGTGGCCCGGTATCGAAGCCACGGAGATGTTTGCAGCGATAAAGCGCTGCATGGAGGAGCGGGTTGCGCATATGATGGACAATCTGTTCGTCTTCCCGGAAGGAACGGTGGGCTGGTTCGAGTTTGGCATCCAGCCCGTGCCGGGAGGGATTCTCCTCCTCTCGCACGATATCACACAGCGAAAGCGGATGGAGAAGGAAAATGCCATCATTGCAGAGATCGGGAGAGTGGTCGGCTCCACACTGAACATTGACAAGGTATACGAACGGGTTGCAACCGAAGTTAATAAAGTGATTCCCTATGACAGAGTGATGGTGGCTCTCAAGAAGGCCAATGCTAATGAGTATGTGGTCGCCTACGTTTCCGGGATTGAAATCCCTAACCGGAAAGTGGGAAACAAGCAACCTATTGAATTGACGACGACAGCTGCCGTCATGAAGACGCGCGTCGGAATGCTCGTTCAACCGGCGGATGCTGAGGAAATAAAGGACCTATATGTAAATCTTTATAATGATTATAAGATGGGACTGCTTTCAACGATTACCGTTCCTCTCATCTCCATGGACGAAGTGATCGGGAGCATAGATCTCCGGTCGAAGAAACTGAAGGCATATACCGACCATGATCTCCATCTGGCGGAGAGAATCGGAATGCAGATTGCCGGGGCAATAGCCAACGCACAGCTATTTGCTGACCTTAAGGAATCGGAGAGAGCGCTGCGAGACAGCCAAGAAAAACTGATAATCACGCAATTCTCTGTTGATTCAACATCCGAGTCCATTGCAAGAGTAGGAGAGGACGGCCGGTTTCTCCAGGTCAACGATGCCTATTGCCGTCTTCTCGGTTACCCAAGTGAGGAATTGCTGTCCATGAGGCTGTATGATGTGGATCCTACTTTATGTGCAGAGCTTTGGCCGGGGTTCTGGGCAAAACTTATTCAAGAAGAGAGAAAATTTTTCGAGGCCGAACGTCGAAAAAAGGATGGTACGATTATCCCGGTCGAAGTCAACATCAACTACCTGGCATATGATCACAATCGGTTCATGATAATCTTTTGCCGGGATATCAGTGAACGGAAACAGCATGAAAAGCAACTCATCCAGCGATTTGATCGGTTGGCCGCCCTGCGGGCCATAGACATGGCCATTACCTCCAGCCTCGACGTGCGCGTCGTCATGAACGTCTTCCTGGATCAGGTCACTTCGACCTTGGGTGTGGATGCGGCGGACGTCCTCCTTATGAATTCAGGGGGGTATAATAAGCTGGTGTTTGTTGCCGGGCGCGGTTTTCAAACAAACGCCCTCCGGTACACCAAGTTATCCATCGGAGAGGGCATTGCGGGCCGAATTGCCTACGAGAGAAAGACGATCTGCATTCACGACCTGAAAAAAGAGACCGAGGATTTATTAAAGAAATCCCAGTTTCTTCATAAAGAAAATTTTGTCGCCTACTTCGGCACCCCTCTTATTGCGAAGGGTCAGGTGAAAGGCATCCTGGAAGTTTTCAACCGCACACCCATCGAACCGGATCAGGAGTGGTTGAATTTTCTGGAGGCCCTCGCCTCGCAAGCCGCTATCGCTGTAGATAACGCCACGCTTTTCGATAACCTCCAGAAATCCAACCTGGACCTCGTCCAAGCCTACGACAACACGTTGGAAGGTTGGTCGCGCGCCCTGGACCTGAGAGACAAAGAGACGGAAGGACACAGCGAACGCGTCACGGAGATGACCATAAACTTGGCCCAGCGAGTGGGCATGAGAGATGATGAACTGATGCATGTGCGAAGAGGAGCGTTACTCCACGACATCGGCAAGATGGGAATCCCGGACGGTGTCCTATTCAAACCGGGCGCCCTCAATGACGAAGAAAGGGAAATCATCTATAGACATCCGAGCTATGCTTATACACTCCTCTCTCCAATTACTTATTTGAAACCGGCACTTGACATCCCCTACTGCCACCACGAAAGATGGGACGGCACGGGCTACCCGCGCGGCCTGAAGGAAGAACAGATCCCCTTGGCGGCGCGGATCTTCGCCGTTGTAGACGTTTGGGACGCGCTACGCTCGGATCGGCCTTACCGCCCTGCCTGGCCGCAAGAAAAGACCCGCGAATATATCCGGGAGCAGGCCGGAAAGTATTTTGACCCACAGGTGGTGGAGTTATTCCTGGAACTTTTGGATGAATGAGGAGGTGGTGACAATCAGGCCTTGATGCGTGTATGATGAGCGCGTTGTGAGTAATGACGTCATCATGAACGTTTCTATACGTAATTTCTGCTCTTTACATGCACATTGACCTCTCCCTTTGTAGATGGCGTCAATAACCGCTGATTTCCATTTTTCCTTGGTCACGCTCGCACATTACGGAAGGAAATCTGCTATACAAGCGCTTTCCCTCAAAAACTTGACTACAATAAAAAAGGATTTTCAAAATGATAGAGAGATCTGATATCGACTATTCCCTCCTGGACCGTCCTGAAATCCTCATGGGGCTTTTCCATCCAAGGCCTGAATATGGGTCGATTGCAAGAGATGCGAACACAATCGACGTGTCGATCCCGGTGGAGGGCAATATTCAGGTGGCCGGGCGTTTCCATATGACAGAAAAATCGGCCCCGAATATCCTTTTCTTTCACGGAAACGGTGAAATCGCCAGTGAGTATGATGAATTTGGGCCTGTTTACAATCGGATGGGCATGAATTTCCTGGTGGTGGATTACAGGGGCTATGGCAGATCG
>JBDRFJ010000190.1:0-2393 GCA_043818915.1 Pseudomonadota bacterium
AAGGGAGTCGAGGTTGAAACAGCCTCAACCCTCGCAGAGGCTGAAACACTTTTAAAAAAACATCATTTTGAAGTAATTATTACTGACCTCCGGTTAAGCGGTACGAATTCCGAAGCGGGTTTTGATATCCTTCGTTGGGTAAAGAAATTTCATGCCGACACAAGAGTCATTTTGATCACGGCTTATGGCAATCCTAATATCAAGGAAGAGGCTTATAATTTGGGCGCTTCCTATTATTTTGAAAAACCTGTTCCGATTAAGACCCTTCGGGAGGCACTCCAGCAATTAGGAATTGATTAATTTAGAAAGGTGATTCACATGGAAAAAGAGTTACGCATTTTGATATTGGAGGATGCTCCCAGCGATGCCGAGTTGTTGGAGCTCAAACTGCGTAATGGAGGAATACCATTTTCCTCAAGATGTGTGGAGACAAAGGAAGGCTTCCTGAAGGAACTCAAGGATTTCGCCCCTGATATCATCCTTTCTGATTATATGCTCCCTCAATTTGACGGCATGGCTGCCCTGGAATTGGCCAAAGAACTTGCCTCAAACATTCCATTTATTATTGTCACTGGTTCGATGAATGAGGAGACAGCTGTCGCGTGTATGAAAGCCGGGGCGTTGGACTACGTGATTAAGGACCACCTGGTCCGTATCGTTCCGGCAGTTAAAAGAGCGCTGGAAATAACAAATGCAAGGAAGGAAAAAGCACGTATAGAAGAAGCCCTCTGGAATTCCGCCCGGGAATGGCGAACTACGTTCGATGCCGTGAATCATGCTGTTATCCTCCTGGACCTGGAAAGAAGGGTACTCCGGTGTAACAAAGCATTTGCCCAACTTGTTGGAAAGCCTTTCCAAGAAATTATCGGTCGCAACTGTTGTAAAATTATACACGGTACATCAGAAGGAATCGAAAGTTGTCCGGTTGTGCAAATGCAGGAGACTCATCGTCGAGAAACTCTACTCTTACAGTTAGGTGACCGATGGTTTGATCTCATTGCCGATCCAGTATTCGATGAGAATGATAACCTTATCAAAGCTGTGCACATCGTGGCTGACATCACCGAGCGCAAGCAGGCGGAGGAAGAGGCAAGACGCCTGGCGCAAGAAAATGAGATCGTGGCGGAGATCGGGCGCATAGTCAGCTCAACCCTGAATATCGAGGATATCTATGACGGCTTTGCCAAAAAAGTGCGTAAACTCATCGAATTTGACCGCATTACTTTAAATATTGTTGATCTTAAGAACCATACTTCTACCATTCGTTATGTTCATGGATTTGAAGTAAAAAACCGCCGGGTGGGCGATGTGATACCCTTGGCTGGCCTCGCCGTGGATGAGATCGTCCGGACTCGGAAAAGCTTACTCATCCAGGAGGAAAATCAGGAAGAGATTCTAAACCGATGCCCAGGTCTTGCGATCATTATAAGGGCCGGGGTTAAATCAATCATTATGGTCCCTTTGGTTTCAAAAAATGATGTGATTGGCGCTTTAAACATTCATTCGTTAAAGAAAAATGCTTACACCGCAATGGACCTGAAGAAAGCCGAGAGAGTCGGAAATCAGATTGCCGGAGCCATCGCCAATGCCCAGCTCTTTGCAGAACATGAACATTCCGAAATGGAGAAGGCCGCTCTTCAGGATCAGCTTCGCCAGTCCCAGAAGATGGAGGCGATTGGACGACTCGCCGGTGGCATCGCCCATGACTTCAATAACCTTCTGACGATCATCCACGGAAACTGTCAACTTTCTCTCCTCGACCTCCCAGCAAATGCCCCCGTAAGGACAAACATAGAAGAAATCAAAAAAGCTGGAGAACGTGCGGCAATTTTGACCCGGCAACTCCTGGCCTTTAGCCGCCGGCAGGTCCTGGAAATGAAAGTCATCGATTTAAACACCGTACTAAAAGATATGGACAAGATGTTGCGCCGGATTATCCGTGAGGATATTGAATTGCTTACTCTGGAATCCAAGGATCTGGGAAGGGTGAAAACCGATCCCGGTCAGATCGAGCAGGTGATCATGAATCTGGCCGTGAATGCCAGGGATGCGATGCCTCTGGGGGGAAAAATTATCATTGAGACCGTCAATGTAGAGTTGGATGAAGAGTATGCTCGGAACCATGTCGAAACTGTTCCGGGACGCTATCTAATGCTTTCGGTAAGTGATACAGGTATGGGGATGACCCCAGAGGTAAGGGAGCGGATTTTTGAACCGTTCTTCACAACCAAGGAGAAAGATAAGGGAACAGGGCTCGGGCTCTCAACGGTTTTCGGCATTGTCAAACAGAGTGGTGGAAATATCTGGGTTTACAGTGAGCCAGGACAGGGAACAACGTTTAAGATTTACCTGCCGCGGGTTGATGAGCCTTTGGAGGAAATAAAGAAGAAAGA
>JBDRFJ010000191.1:0-2145 GCA_043818915.1 Pseudomonadota bacterium
CCCACCTGCGCCTGGGATAACCAGACGGTTTCTTCTTGCAACTTGACTTCCAGGGCAGCTTTACCATCCTTGGTTCGATATATGACAATTTCACCTCTGGGTTCTTCTTTCATGCGCTCACCTCGGATACATCAACATCTAGATCCTTCGCCCGAATATCGCCTGTCATCAGCTTGTTCAGCATAGCTTTGAAGAGCACTTGCAGGGCTGATTTTTTAGCTGCGTGGATCTCTATTGTTTCGTCGATGGTCATCATAACACGAGCAATTTCTCTTTGTTCAGCCATGTCAGGGCTTAACATAATACTGATTTTTTCAAATTTTCCCTTGCTCAAAATTGGCACCGGGCTTGGGGATGCAAAGGAGGCAATATATTCAGATTTATAATCCATAAGATACGTCACAAAGTAGGGATCATAATCATTATTAACGATAACCGTGTTGATTTGCTGATTCGTCGTCGTCTTTTCCTCCACAGTAATACCTACTTTGCCGATGGTCGATCCTATGCAAACGAAACAGACAGATTCTTTTGGTAGCAATCGTGATACTTCCAAACCTTTATCGGTTATCTTTTTTTCAGTTTTGTAAATTCTTGTTGTTTTTCCAATGTCATTAGGGGCAATGAACTGATAATGACCACCTTGATAATACTCTCTATGCTTTGTTGGTGGTGTTGTTCCTGTGACAATCTTGCCAAGGTTCCCTATCTTTTGAATAATCCAACTCTCTGGTCTTGGTCCAATCTCTGTTTCTTTTAACTTTTTTCCAAGCAGGCCGTTAGTAAACACGTGATGCAGAGTGGATTTTTTCAGTTCCTGCGCCTTCTCGATAATGGATTTCTGAATCTCAATGGCCTGTTGAATATTGTAAAGAACGGCGGCGATTTCTTGCTGCTCACTTAATAAAGGAAAAGGGATGGATAGTTCTTTTATGAGGTGAACCGGAACCCTTTGTCTTCCCGTTGCCCCTTCCATTTTTCCGGCGATTAGTTTACGGACATCACTTTTTAAAAGGTAGTAATATAGAAAATATTTGCTGCTCGTTCCGGCTTTTTCCTTGATTGGAATTATCTCTGTTGAGGCAATGCCAAATCCATTGGGTAATCCGGTGACAATACATTGCTTACCATTTTCAAAACACGGGGTGATTTTCGCTAAAAGAATGTCACCATCTTCAATGTATGTCCCGCTTGAAATTTCCGTTGATTTCTTTAATTTGAATTTGTCCAAATATAGTATGTCAATGGGTATCAAGTCCATTGCAATGAAAGGTAAATGGTCATAATTAGAGTATAATATCTCTTTCGGTTTTTTCGTAAAATCATACATCTTCCCTATGGGCACAACATCCCAGTCCTCAGGTAAACGGCCCAAAACAGTGTCATTATTTCTCACAGGCTTTCACCGCCAATTTGAGGCCCCAATTTGTTGAAAATTTCCTCCAAGTCAGTATCTATGGCTTTGGCTTTCTTCTCCAGAACGTCCAGTTCTGCCAAGATTTCCGGTATCTGCCGATAAGTTTCCCCTTCATTCACATCCACATATCTCGATGGTGACAGGTTAAAATCGTTTTCTGCGGCCTCTGCGGTTGTGATGACCTTGACGAACTTATCGACGTCTTCCCCCTTGATGAAGGCATTGGCGATCTTGCGGATGTTTTCATCGGGGATATAGTTTTTGGGCCTGCCTTTCTTGAATTCGCGGCCGGCGTTGACCAGGATGATCTTTCCTTGCCGCGCCGGCGGTTTCGCCTTATTGAAGACAATGACGATGCCGGCGGCGGTGGTGTTGTAGAAAAGGTTTTCGGGCAGGAGGATGACGCCTTCAATCCAGTCGCAATCGACAAACAACTGGCGGATTTTCTTTTCCCGGTCTTCGCTCTTGCTGCCGCTGCCCCGCGTAACGGCGCCCGTATCGAGGACGATGGCGGCGCGGCCATGGGTACTCAGCGAAGCAGCAGTATGCTGAAGCCATGCCCAGTCGGCCTTGCCGGTGGTAACGCAGCCCTGGGACTCAAACCGATCAAAGGGATCGTTTTCGTAAACGGCCGGATCAAAAGGCTGGTTCCACATGGGATTGGCCACGACGATATCGAATTTCTTCAGGCTGGAATCGGAATCCTTGAATTTCGGATTAGTCATGGA
>JBDRFJ010000192.1:0-6757 GCA_043818915.1 Pseudomonadota bacterium
TGAAGGTTTCAGGTTTCGGGTTTCAGGATTTGGGGTTTGCTGACACCTGACACCTGACACCCTATTTCTAATGAATCAAATGGTTTAACTTCAATAAAACATCTCCGCATCTTGCGGAGAAGTTAAGATCTAAGACTCTAAAACACTCTAAAGGGTTGCAAAATAAATGCCATGTTTTATTTTATCGCCTTTTTGAATGGATCTTCAGTGAAGACAATATGTTATCTTGTCAGACCAATTTTTGTTAAGAAGATTATGGACAAAAAATGGGAAGATTTTTCCCTTCGACCGCTAAATGAATACCACGGGGAGCTAAAATGACAAAGAGAATCATGCCCCTATTTGCTTGTGCTCTAATGTTTACTACAGCGCCGATGATCCACAAGCCCGATATGGTCACAAAGGCCGGGGCGGAAGATAACAAGGAGGCACACTTCCGTCTCCTTCGTCATGCCATGGTAAAAGAGCAGATCTCTGACCCGCCAGATTATCGCGATCCGGTTAGGGACAAGAGGGTGCTTTCGGCTATGCTTGCCGTTCCTCGGCACCTATTTGTAAAACCGCGGGACATATCCAGGGCATATGGTGACTATCCGCTTCCCATTGGATATGGCCAGACCATATCACAGCCCTATATCGTCGCTCTAATGACCGAAATGCTTGATGTAAAACCGGAACATAAAGTGCTGGAGGTGGGAACCGGTTCAGGTTATCAGGCGGCCATTCTATCTCCGTTGGTTAAAGAGGTATATACCGTTGAGATTGTAAATGCTCTGGGGCGGCAAGCTGCATTACGGCTGAAAGGTCTTAACCACGGGAATGTCCATGTGAAGGTTGCTGACGGTTACTATGGATGGAAGGAGCACGCCCCTTTTGATCGAATCGTTGTCACATGTGCAGCCACACTAGTGCCACCGCCATTACTCAAACAGCTCGGGCCCGGAGGGAAGATGTGTATCCCGGTGGGCGGACAGTATGCCGTGCAGCACCTTACCATGATAGACAAATCAGATAAGGGAACAATCACCATGAGAAAGATGCTGCCTGTTAGATTTGTTCCCCTCACCAGATCAGAGCAGTAATAAAATCGGATTGAAGGACCATATGAAAGCCATAGCTCCCCCTGTCACTGCCTCTCCTCATCACGCCATACTCCTTTTATCCACTTCAGCCTCTGTCCTTGCCTATGAAATTTTGCTGATGCGTCTTTTGTCCATTGGTCAGTGGCACCATTTTTCGTATATGATCATCAGTATGGCCCTATTCGGCTTCGGAGCAGCCGGTTCTCTACTTTTCCTCCTGTTCGAGCGAATCAAAAAGAGCCTGGACGAGTGGCTTTTAGTTCTTGCGGGTGCAACAGCAGTCTCGTTTTCAATGGCCTTCAGCCTTTCGCAGAAGGTGGCCCTGGATCCGCTTCAGCTTGTCTGGCAGCATTCCCAGTGGTTTAACATGTTGTTCACATATCTGCTCATGGCGACGCCTTTCCTTTTGGCGGGTGGGATAGTGGGCATAATCTTGACCGGAGCTGGTGGGCAGGCCCATTGTATGTATTCTGTAGACCTTCTGGGTGCAGGGTGCGGGGCTTTAGCCATTGTGCCGGCATTGTACCTGGGTCCCCCGTGGCGCCTGCTGCCGGTGTTGGGGGGCCTGGTTCTTGCAGGGTCAATCTGGTGTTGCCTAAAAGCGCGACGACGAAAAAGGGGATTTGCGATACTCCTGATTGCGGCGGTAGCGCTGACAATGACTTACATATTATTACCCCCGATTCCCAGGATTCACGATTCGAAAGCTCTCCCCATGACGCTATCATTTCCTGATGCACGAATTGAAGCGGAGACCGTGGGTCCGCTTGGCCTGATTCATGTCGTTGGAAGCTCTTTCATACGACACATGCCCGGGCTGAGCCTGAAATTCGGGCTCGATGCAGGAGACAGAGAGGCGAGACTTCCCGAGCAGAAAGCCATTTTTATCGATGCTGATGCCCTGAGCCCGATTACTAAGTTCTCCGGCGATCCGGATGAACTGGAATCGCTGGACTTCACCACCAGGGCCCTTCCCTATTATCTTCGACAGCCGGTAAGTTCGCTTGTCATTGGTTCGGGTGGCGGAACCGATGTTCTCCTCGGCCTGCGGTATCATACAGAGAGGATCACCGCTCTGGAGGCCAACAAACAGATTGCCGAACTGCTACTTGGGCCCTTTGCCCTGTTTTCCGGGCATTTGTATTCCCGTGCAGAGGTGGATTTAGAAGTCCGGGAAGCTAGGCAGTTCCTGCACGCTACTGATACACGGTTTGATCTGATCCAGCTTTCGCTATTTGACACCTTTTCAACATCGGCAGGAGGGCTCCATTCAGCCACTGAGTGCTATCTTTATACAACCGAGGCCTTTAGCCTGTATCTATCCCGCCTCACTGATTCGGGGATGCTAACTGTCACCCGTTGGCTGAAACTTCCACCGCGCGATTCATTAAAAATCATAGCTACTGCACTATCTGCTCTGCGTAAACTGCATTTTTCCGACCACCCCGAGCAGCACCTGCTCTTCATTCGGAGTTGGAATACTTCTACCATCCTTGTGTCAAAGCTTCCTTTTACGCCTGAGGAGATTGTCCGGGCTACAAAGTTCTGCGACGACAGAAACTTCGATTTGGCATACTATGCCGGTATGGATATGAATTTGGCAAATCGTTATGATGTTCAGGACTCTCCGTACTATTTCACCGGGGCAACAGCTTTGTGCGGTCCTGAAGCGGAGTCCTTCCTCGACAGGTATGTCTTTGATATTTCCCCTACGACTGACGATCGCCCTTACTTCTCTCACTTTTTTAGATGGGACAAGGCGCCGGAGCTGTTTCAGCACCTGCGAAGAGAATGGTTTCCCATGGTAGAATTGGGATATATATTTATCCTGGCCACCCTGGTTCAGACCGCGGTGGCCAGCGGGATGCTGATTTTGTTGCCGCTTCTATTTATTCGATGGGTGCACCGACAATCGGGGCAGGCCGAACGTACGCCTCGATCATCTGAGGTTGTAGGCACACTTATCTATTTCGGGTGTATCGGCGTCGCATTCATGTTCCTTGAAATGACCCTTCTTCCCAAATACACGATGCTTCTATCCCACCCTGTTTATGCTGCCGCGGTGGTATTGAGTACTATCCTTGTTTTTGCAGGACTTGGGAGCCTATGTGTGCGACGTTTGGAGTCCATAGGGCCAGGTTTCATCTGGATTCCGGCTGCAGCCATTTTTCTTTGGGTCGGGTTTCATGCCGTTGCAGGGGATAGATTGTTTGAATGGGCCCTGAAGTGGAATCTTTGGGGCAGGATAGTTCTGGCTGTCGTACAGCTTTCTCTGCTATCGTTCTTCTTAGGCTGGCTGTTTCCGTCAGGTCTTCGAGCTGTGGCAAGAAAATTTCCAGGTATGGTTCCATGGGCATGGGGAATCAATGGATGCGCTTCAGTCATAGGCGCTGTGCTTGGCAAATGCTTAGCAGTCAGCATAGGCTTCAGGCCGGTGATGTTTGCTGCTTGTGCTCTCTATTTTTTTGCCGCAGCCATCTTCCATGTAAGCTTGAAAGACCGGGATACCGGGGGCACTAAGAGCCTTCATTGTAAAGGGGGACGTTGGTGCTGAGCGTACAAAAATAGCCGCATGGGAAAGTTGGTGTATATCTTGCCAATATTGGGCAGATTGAACGTTAAATTTCGCTTACGATAATTACTTTTTAAATAGGTCAGAATGTGAACCAGTTCTTTCTAAATACAAACTGTCGGCTGTGATTCTATAGATTAAGATCCAATCTGTTTCAATGTGGCAATCGCGATGGCCTTTCCAGTTTCCAGACAATTGATGATCTCTATACTTTGGATCCAGCAATTGTCCTGCAACCAATTTTTCGATAACTGTCCTTAATTTTGACAAGTTTTTGTTTTGCTTCTTGATCCTTTTATAGTCTTTCTTAAATTGAGTTGTGTAATGTAGGTTCAACTATCAAGTTCCTGAAATAATTCATCAACAGATGCAACTTTATGAAGTTCATCACCATTTTCAGCGTTTTTAAGCGTTTTAGCTGTAACCTCATTAGGAATCTTTAATTCAAAAGGGATTCCTTTATGTAACGTTATCTGTGAAAGGTACATTGAAATAGCTTCTGACATTGATATGTTTAATTTTTTCAATATCATTTGAGCATTATGCTTAACCTCTGGATCTACACGGGTTTGAATTGTTGTTGTTTTTGCCATGATTTTCTCCTACTTATAAAATATTATGTATTGACAATATCATTACATCCAATATACATCTTATTTTAATAATATCAAGAAACTTTTTCTTGTTTTTAACACCAACATTTTTAAGCGAACATCGGGCTGGACAATACGCGCCGAAAAAACGCCCGCGCAAATGTCAGCCCGGGCGTTACAACTGATATGATCATAGAATCCCTTTATTTTCAAGAATTCATCTCGCAACATAACGATAAGAAAACTGACCTCGGCGCCGAGGAAAGGATACCCGTTTTTTCCTCCGAGTCCCCGCCGAGCAGAGGCCGTGATATCTCCGATCAGGTGAAAATATCATCCACCTCAAAAACCTTTGACTGACTTTCATGGAATTTCAATGCATTTGCTCTAAACGAATGGAAAACCTGTCTCCGGGCGCCCTGCCCCGAATTGGAGTCCTCAAAGGATAGGATTTGGTTTGTTTCATCTGTTTTGAGTTGATTTTTATTATTTTGAAGCGTATATATGAAAAATATTAATTGTTTACCGTCCTTAAACAGTCATAGGAACATATTTTCCCTCGGAGGATTTGCCTGTGGCCCGCATCATGACAACCAAAGAACTATCCCGCTACTTGAAACTCCACGAAATCACCATCTGCAAACATGCCGCTGAGGGGAAGATTCCCGCTTTTCGGATTGGCCATGTATGGCGATTCGATAAAGATGTCATTGACGGTTGGATCAGTGCTGGGCAAACCGAGACAAAAGCTGCCGGAAGATCCAAAAGGAAAGGCGCAAGAAAAAAATCTGAGAAGAAAAAGCCAGGGAAATGAAAAGAATAGACTTATTTGGGTTAGTCTGGAATCGACTGATTTTCAATGTTTCGTAATCGTAACAAAATAAGAGGACTTTTCATGCAGAGATATGGCAAGTCTTGAATTGAACCAATTTGGTTATAATTCTTCGTTTATCCAATAATTAATTCATCGTTCGTCGGCTAATATCCGATAACAGAGAATTAATTCCGCTCACTTAATAGTTATGTGCAAATATGAAATAGAGGAGAGATTATCATGAAAACAGCAAAAGAAGAAGTAAGGACCTTAATAGATAAATTGCCGGATGATTGTACTCTCGAAGATATTCAATACCACCTCTATGTCGTTGAGAAAATACAAAGAGGTATCGAAAGAGCGGAAAATGAGGGAACTCTGACCCAAGACGAAGTTGAAAGGAAATTCAGTAAGTGGACATCGAAGTAGAATGGTCTCCTGAGGCTTCAGAAGATTTAGAATCGATTGCAGAATATATTGCAAGAGATTCGGAATTCTACGCGCGTGCTGTAGTCTCGAAGATACTTGAGGCATCCCAGAATATCCGCGGTTTTCCCTTGCTCGGAAGGATTGTTCCAGAAACCGGAGACGAAAAAATTAGGGAGCGTTTCATATACAGCTATAGGCTTGTTTACAGAATTGAAGAAAAGAGAATTCTCATTGTGGCAGTCATCCATGGCAGGAGATTATTTGAGAGTATATCTGAGAGGTTCGCAAACGGCACATAACAACGGGCTGGACAATATGCGCGGAAAAAACGTCCGCGCAAATGTCAGCCCGGACGTTATGACCTGGTTTTAACTTTTTACTAAAGTAAAAACCTGGAGGTTGATATGTACATAAGATTCTTGCTATCTTTTACACTGTTGTTACTTTCGGTAAATTCGTACGCCGCGTATAATTACGGAGATTATGTTAATGCAAGGAATTCCTTTGAGGCCGAAAAATCACAAATAAATAGTAGTATTGATAAGGAAAACAGCCGCTATATAAATTCTCTGCATTCCTATCAGTCATGTTCATCCGATAAATGGAGAGTAGTTTTCACAACGGTTGTGCCAGAAATTGACAAAAGAAGGTTAGCTCTTGACCGCTACAAACGCGAGGCTTTAGAGCGTAATGGTGCACTAAACTCAGAATGGTTAAAAACAGCGAAAGAGCATAATATTTCTCAAGTAACCCCAGATCAGGATATTTCAGATTTCTATTATTGGTATCAAACTCATATTGAATTAGTAAAACAAGGGCCGCTACATGAACTTGAGGTTTATGCAATCGCATTATCTAAGCTGACTGAAGTGTATGAGAAAATGGCGTCTGCGTGCTCCGGCAACCAAGGCGCTGCTAATGATTATAGTTTGGTAGAGAGCGGCATACGTGGTTTATTGGATGAAGTGGTAAGTCTAATTGGAGATATTCTTTAAAAAACCTGAAGAAACATAACAAGCTGCTGCACGAGGATTCGGGCCACTATGCGGCCCTCACCTGTGATCAGCGGCGTTCGGCGGGGGGAATCCAAAAAGTTGCAGATGATTTTAAAGGCTACCAAAGAGAACGAATTGGGTATTGTGTAACAAGCGGGTCAGGGGTAAGAATTGTCAGAGAATGTTCAATAGCCTGACATACAAGCATACGGTCAAAAGGATCTTTGTGGGGAGTAGGTAGCTTAAGTAGGTGAAAAGTATCTTGTTCCGAT
>JBDRFJ010000193.1:0-13402 GCA_043818915.1 Pseudomonadota bacterium
GTAATTTCCTTTCCAGGGGATTCCCTCACCCCGGTCCAGTTCCAGGATCCAGCCCGCCACATTATCGAGGAAATAACGGTCATGGGTTACGGCAATCACGGTGCCCGCATAGCGCTGGAGGTGCTGCTCCAGCCATGCAACAGACTCTGTATCGAGATGATTGGTCGGTTCGTCAAGAAGAAGGATATCCGGTTTCTGAAGGAGAAGCCTGCACAGTGCCACGCGCCGTCTCTCCCCCCCTGAAAGCACGTCCACCGGTGTTTCCCCAGGGGGGCAGCGGAGGGCATCCATGGCCATCTCAAGCCTTGAATCAAGATCCCAAGCCTCCAGGGCTTCAATCTTTTCCTGGACCTCTCCCTGCCGCTCGATCAACCTGTTCATCTCATCCTCGGACATGGGTTCGGCAAACTGCTCGTTGATGCGGTTGAATTCATTGACCAAGTCAACGGTTTCCTGCAGACCCTCTTCCACGATATCCCGAACCGTTTTCGTGTCGTCCAGCTCCGGTTCCTGCTCGAGAAGGCCGACTGTAAGGCCGGGTGAAATGCTGGTCTGCCCATTGAATTCTTTGTCAATGCCTGCGAAAATTCGCAGAAGCGAGCTCTTTCCTGAGCCGTTAAGACCCAGAACGCCTATTTTTGCGCCATAAAAGAAGGAGATGGAGATATCCTTTAAAACCGGTTTTTTGTCATAGTATTTGCTTATCTGGATCATTGAATAAATGATCTTGTTCGATTCCTGGGTCATTGGGTTTGACACCCTCCTTGAGTAAAATATGAAACCCCTATCGTAGCCTAAACAATAAATACTTTCGATCAATAACTTAAAAACTTAACCCCGTCCCCCTTTATCTGAGCGCCGAACAGGGTTTTTTATTTTTTTTTCCACCAGCCGGATGCCGTTTTTTTCAAGGGTAATCAGCCTTTTTTTGTATAGGTTGCCGATGGCCTTCTTGTATGTTTTTTTGCTGATGCCGAAAAGGTCGGCGATTACCTTCGGCCGGCTTTTATCGGTGACCGCGATAAACCCGCCCTGTTGCTGTAATTTGTCCATAATTTTTAGGGACAGGGGTTCGATGGCTTTGTAGCCGGGCTTTTGCAGGCAAAGATCTATTTTTTTGTCGCCACGCACTTTTCTGATAAACCCGTCAATTTCCTGGCCGATTTTCAGCGGCTGAAACACTTCGTTTTCATACAGGATGCCCTTGTGGGTGCCGTTGATGACGGCGGTAAATCCCATCTCGATTCGCGCGGAAATGAGCAGCGCCACCTTCTGGCCCTCATGAAAACCGGCCTGCTTCTCTTTCGCCCGGCCTTTTTTATATTCAATTATTACCATTGTATAGCTCCGGCAATTGGTGCCGGTCGGTCTCTATGCTTACCGGTCCTCCATTGAAGGGGTCGGGTCTTTTTCAGTTTCATCGGTTTCAATCTCCTTGTTTTCAAGCTTGCGTTGTCTTTTTTCATCTTTCTTCTTTTTCTTGGCCAATTCTTTCTGACGTTTTTTGAACTGGTAATTAGATTTTGCCATGGCGTTTCCTTTCTGGTCGGTTGCCGGATCGATAAGATCGCTGATAACAGGGAAAAGAATCTCAGCCGGCATAATTGTGGTTTGATGCGAGCGATCATTAAAAAAGGCATCCCCCGTTTCACTGGAGATGCCCTTAATTGCCTTAAAAAGCAGGTTAGACAACGGTCACATTGGCAGCAGCCGGACCTTTTGGCCCTTGCTCAATGTCAAAGGTCACGCGCTCGCCTTCACTGAGGGATTTAAAACCGGTCGCACTGATTGCGCTATGATGCACAAATACATCCGGTCCGTTTTCCTGCTCGATGAATCCAAAACCTTTGTTGTCATTAAACCACTTAACAGTTCCATTTGTCATAATATCATCCTCCTTTCATAAAATTTCAACGTTACAAACTGAAGGATGCTATCGTTTAACAAACAGATAATTCCCACAGCAAGAAACCCTCCCGCCAATTTACGGCGCGAATTAATTGATGATATATGTTAAGCATTTTTATATGTAATAGCAAGCTAAATATTTATTTTCTTTTAAATATCAACACATCACTTTCCTGCTCGTCAAATTGAGAGGTGCTGCTTGTGCATCTTTAATATTGCATTTTCAGCTAAATATAGTAAACTGATAACAGTGTAATTAATTGTTTTATGTAAATTTGCCGGAGGTAAATCATATGTCAAAACCAAGAGATACTAAAAAAAGCGATAAGAAAAAACCCCAGAAAACCGCTAAAGAGAAGAAACAGGCAAAGCGAGAAAAGAAGAATAAATAATTTACAATCCTATTTCTCGCACCATTGGTGCGAGTCCTCTGTCCCCGATCAAGCAATTTGTTATCATTTAGGAGGGCGGCCGGTACGAGGTTTGCGTCCATAAGGTTTATTATTCATTTTTAATTTGGACATACAATCTTTAATGCATTTCGTTAGATCAGCCCAGGTTTTTACTTCAGGTTTTTCTATACATTCTTTAAGGCATCGCATAAATGTGTTCGGGTGAATGAGCGTATCTGCATCAGAAACAGGAGTAATAATTAAAGATCCTTTCATATATTTACCATAACGTTCTGGTTTAAATGCATCACCAGCGCGACAGGAATAAATAATTGTAAAGACTTTTGCAGGATCAATTCCTTTTTTTGCCAACATGTTTCCGATTTTTTCAGCAAGTTCAGCATGTGTAACCCAGGATTTTTTTCCTTTTCCTCCGGGAACAAAATGCATTGCGGGTACTTTGTTTGTGTTTCTATGACCCTCGCTATCAGCTAAGCTAGGACCATATCCATGTGCAGAAATTACAAGGACTAATTGATCCGGCGGACAATCACAAAATGCTCCGGGTAAGCCATTGGCTAAGGTATTAATCATTGAATCTATATCTTTATTTACCTTTTCATCGGCTTTTATAATAGGTGGTCTATCGGCATGTGGTTCATTGTAACCTCTTTTACCAAAAGCTAATAAGACTGCTCCCGTTTCACGAAATAATGAATGTGGATCACTGGTCCCGGGACTATCCTCAGGACCTTGAAAGACCAGACCAACTGCCAGATATATAGGTTTACAGGGGTTACCATTTTTATCAACAACAGTAGGAGCATCACCAGCTTTTGTTCCTGGTTCATTTTTAACAGTCGAATCATCATCTTTATCTGTAGGAGGCAAAGGGTAAGTTAATGGACTCAATTGTACATGAGCAGGTTGCGGAGCAGCTTGAGCAATTATATCAATAGGGATTCCAAAAAGGGCTGATGGAGTGTCAAGTAACAGATTGTAATATTGGGTAGCACCACCAACAGGCCTCTGAAAAGAGGGATTGTGCCCTATTGATGCTACTGGTTGGCCTGCAACAACTATGGATTCATCAACCCGTCCCCAATGCGTCAGGAACGGACCCTTAAATACAAAATAGGCTGTTGGTTTCCCCGGGATTGCAAGTGGATCTGAATCCACATAAAATATTTTTAATCCTAAACCCAGGCATTCACCCCCCAATCCTCTTTTGAAAAATTTTGGTTCTGAATCAGGATAGTTTGTTTGGACAGAAATAGTTTTTTCAGGTGGTAAAACCAGTTTATATATCACAGTATTTTCAGTAATAAGTTCTTTTCCACAAGACTCATTCTTCCTTAAGATTTTGAAGATTTTATTAACCCAATAGCGATCCCAAAAATAACTACACATATTTTAGCACCTCCATTAAAAGACATTTTGCCATTTTCTTTTTTATTTTATCAAACAGATTAAACATCAGTGTTCCAGGGCTTCCTTATTGCGAAACGTTCTGATGAGCAGCCGGATGACAGCGAGGTTGGTGTACAGCACCAAATATACAAATGCTATAATCGGCAACCCCGACCATATAATGCTTCCGAGCGCACAGATAATCATGACACCGGACCGGGTGCCTTTGCTGGCTAGCGTCTTCTTACCTAAATCGATGCCCAGTTCTCCTGCACGGGCGCTCGAATAACTTATCAGATTACTGCCGATTATCGCAAATGTTCCCAGAATGATTAAGAGCCCCGGGTGAATCGGAAAGGGTAAACGTAGCAGATAGACGATCATTCCGATCACCATGGCACCATCAGCATAACGATCCAAGACCGAGTCCCAAAAAGCGCCCCCTTTTGTTTGCCTCTCCGTCAAACGCGCTAGTTGACCATCTACACCGTCCAATATTTGAGAAGCAGCTGCGATGATTCCGGCCAACCATCCGGCACCGCACGCGAATACCAGACCGGCGGCACACCCCAGCAGAGCTGAAGAAAGCGGTCTGAAGGTTTGGTTTTCCAGTTTTGGTTATTCATCATCAAAGTAAACCTTGCTTAATTTATTCTATTATTCGGGCAGTTGCTGCAGGGACCAAACTCTGCCAGTTCCCATTTTCAGAAAGTGCCGTTCTAACCTGAGTTGCTGTAACTTTCTTTTGTATGCCGCTGTCGATTATTTTTACCTTGAATCCATATGCCCGAAATTTAGCTATTTTTTCTTCTTCCCATTGCGAAAACAGGCGAACATATTGGACGATAACCTTAGCGCGCGGAAGATAGTCCTCCCATTTTGCTTGATCGTTTATATGGAATGGAACGAAAGATATTACATCCATATCCAGGTTTAAATCTATCAACGACCACCTTATCATTTCCATACGCGCGAAATAAGTAAAGAGATTGGATGCTTCGAGGTGGCGATGATTACTGGCCGGGTTGAAAATATACTCTGAGGGCTCAGGATTTGTTATACCGATAATCAGCCGTTTACATCTTTTATACCCGCTTAAAACATAATCCAGATGTTCAAGGTGAAATGGCTGAAAACGGCCGTGTACCATTCCGATAGGATCCATTCAGACTTGTCTTTTTTTGTTGATAGAACTCCCTTTATTGAGGATGGAGTATAGAAAAAAACAGATTGTGTGTCAAAGCTAAATTGGCCACAGGATATGAGGTTGGTGGATCATGGTATAGGGGGTATTTTTCTGTTTTCACTAAACCGCTACCGACTGAAAGCCGGTAGGTTTAAATTGCGACTAAAAGTCGTTTTTAAAAACAAGACCAGAAATATTAAACAACGTCATTCCGGCGAACGCCGGAATCCGGATTCAGCGACATTCTCCTGGATTCCGGATCAAAGCCTGCCCTGGACTTGATCCGGGGTCCGGAATGACGTAAAAATCCGCGCTAAAGCTCTTCGCCTGAAAGGCGAAGGTTTTATACCTGGCGAATGGAAAAATAAGGATTTTTTTATAGCCGAGCATGCACTTTCAACGCCTCCTGGATACGCTCCGGACTTATCGGGAGTTCGTAAAATCTAACACCCGTGGCATCAAAAATCGCGTTGGCAACTAGCGCACCCATGCAGGTAACGGCCGGTTCGCCGCCCTCCTGCGGCGGCATCTCAGGATTTTCAATCAGTATGGTCTCGATTTTGGGCAGCCACGAAAATCTCGGTATCTGGTATGTATCAAAGTTCAGGTCCAGGATCTCTCCGTCCCGGAAGCGTATTCTCTCCGCCAGGGCATACCCCAATCCCATCATCACACACCCTTCTATCTGCATCCGCGCCCCTTCGGGATTGACGATCTGTCCCATGTCTTGAGCACAAACAACCCGCTTCATTTGGCAGTGGCCACTGGCTGTGTCCACCTCAACTTCGCCCATGGCGGCCACATATGTCCCCTTGAATATTCCGCATGCCAGGCCCATGCCTTTTCCGCTGGGGGTTGTTGTCGAAGACCAGCCAAATCCCCTGGCTGCGGCTTCGAGCACCCGAAGCATCCGTTTGTCTTGTAGATGCGCCATTCGAAATGAGAGCGGGTCTATGCCGACGGCTGCGGCAAGGATGTCTATGTGTGATTCCCTGGCAAAGGTGTTGGTGTTGCTGTCCGGTGCTCTCCACGGCCCTACTCCAAAGGGATGAAAGCCCGGCGCTCCCCGCCAGGACCCGTAGGCGGTAGTCCTTTGATGGGGCACGTCATAGAATGATGGCGCCCTGTCCCCTCCGGCAAAGTAGACATGGTAATCCCAAAAGACCATCCGTTTTGACCGGTTCAGTCCGGATGCCACCTTCACAACGGCCGCGGGCAGGAAGTTGTCATAAAAGAATTCTTCAGCACGCGTCCATGCTACCTGGACCGGCTTCCCGGTCAGCTTGGCCAGTCGGGCCGCTTCCACAACCTGCTTGTTGTGAGTCTTTCCGCCAAAACCACCTCCAACTTGCGGGGTGATGATGCGCACACTTTGAAGGGGTTGGCCCAGCGCTGCGGCCACTTCCTCTTGCGCGCCGAAGGGTCGCTGCGTTGAAGCCCATACCGTCACCTTGCCTTTCGCGACACTCGCCACAGCAGTGTGAGTCTCCATTGGAGCATGAGCAACGTAGCCCTGTCGATAGGCTGCCTCAATAAGCTTCGAAGAAAGTTCTCGTCCCTTGGCAAGATCGCCGGTTTCGGCCACAACGTTTCCAGGGGGAGCGACTGCGAGGAGGTGTTCAAAGATATTCGAATCGTTCAGATTGGTTCGTGGTCGACTGAATTTGGCCTTGATCAGTGCGAAAGCCTTTTCAGCTTTGTCCGGAGAAGAATGGACCACCGCTATCAGCTCCCCGTCTCTTATGATTCGCGCTCCGGATACCCTTTCCGCCTTCGACGTATCTGCTTCCCTAAGCTCGGCTCCGTGAGCCGGAGGTCTCACTATTCTCGCGTAGAGCATGCCAGGCAAGGAAACGTCCCCGGAAAACCTGGCTTTGCCTGTGACCTTTTCTAATGCATCGGTTCGCACGACCGCTTTACCGGAAACGGTGAAGTCCTCTTTCGGCTTTAGAGCCGGCTTTTTGTCCAAATACCTCTCTATTCTTTTTCCCTTGGTCAGATCACCGTAGGACATTTTCTGGTGGGGCGCCTGTTTGTCGAACACGACGCCCGACTTTGTTCCAAGGCGTTCCAGCGGGAGATGGAGACGCTCCGAAGCCAATTCCGTCAGGACGGCTTTGGCTTCCGCGGCTGCTTCTCGCAGAGGAGGCCCAAAATGCTTCGTGCTCATGGAGCCGAACGTTCCCGCATCCCAGGGACAAAGTTCCGTATCGCCCATGACCATATCGACTGAGCTCAAAGGCACATCGAGTTCTTCTGCCAACATCTGAGCCAGCGAGGTGATGATCCCCTGCCCCATCTCTATCTTGCCGGTGAAGCAGGTGACTCGGCCATCTTCGGCGATCCTCAGAAAGGCGTTGAAGTCCTTTGGTAACCGGCCTGTCTCGGCCGTAAGGGCCTCCTGAACCTGGCCGGGGAACGCCGGAATAAAAAAGACCAGAATCCCTCCGCCCATGATCTTGAGGAACTGGCGCCTGTCCAGACCGAAGGCAACAGGAACCGCTGAATCTGCCTCGATAGTCTTCCGGGTCTCCATCGCTTTACCTCCTCATCTTCTTGGCCGCACTCTGGATGGCCTGGATGATACGTTGATGGCTACCGCACCGACACAGATTATCTTCCATGCTCTCGATGATGTCCTCCTCCTTTGGGGCAGGCTTGGTCAGTAACAGACTGTAGGCGGTAAGGATCATCCCCGGGGTACAGAAGCCGCATTGAAGGGCGTTGTGCTCAACAAAGGCTTCCTGAAGGGGATGAAGGTGCCCATTCATGGCTAAGCCTTCCACGGTCACCACGTCTTTGCCCTTAACGTCAATTACCGGAATCGTACATGATCGAACAGCTTCGCCGCCCAAAAGGACCGTGCATGCTCCGCAGGCGCCTATCCCGCAGCCGTATTTCGTCCCGGTAAGCCCCAGGTCGGACCGCAGCACCCACAGAAGCGTGTGCTCACTGTCGACAGACAACCGAATCCACTCATGATTAAGTTTGAACTCGATACGGGTGATCATTGCGGCCCCTCCTTGCCTCGTTCCATGACCTGCCTGACACTCCAACCATAAATAAGTGGCTCCTCACAAGAATTTGTGGGGCAACAGTTGAGTTGATAAAACCTGAATTTTCCAGGGAAAAATTATAGAGAAATACCCCATGTGAGTCAAGGTCAAAGTAACCACAATATGTGTGGGATCAGTGATAGAGTGTCACATCTTCTCGATTGCTTTTCTTTCATTTCTCCGTGACAAGACATGATATAACGCCCCTTCATATTCGATTCTCCACGTCAAATTTTTGACATTGTGGCAAGACTCCTTCTGAATAACTGCTCCAACATACTGACCTACCCGGCTATCCTCCTGTAACATTCTGTATTTATTAGAAATTCAATAAGTCAATAATTTGGCACGGAAATTGATATTAACTTGTATAAAAACATCTAAGATGAAATTGAGGGGGAGAAGAGATAAACAATTCCAGCGCTCCGCAATCTTATTCATTTTATTTATCTATTATCCAGCATCCCGATGAATCGGGATTTCCGCTTCGCTCCAACGAGCATCCAGGACCCATCCCCGTCTCGGCATGACTTCGCCCCGGGGCAATGGAATTGACTATAACCGACTTGTGGTTTGATGCGAAGCTTTGTCAGTTATTAAAGAGAGGTCTTTGTGATGGATTTGGCATCTTTTATTGGGATTATTTCCGGCGTCTTTCTTATTATCAGCGCCATAATTATAGGGGGGGATGTACACAATTTTATCAATACACCCGGAGTTATGATAGTTATGGGAGGTACAATTGCAGCCACCCTCTTGACTTTTCAATTCAAGGATGTAACTGCTGCCTTTAAAGCGGCCTATTTTGTATTTACCGGAGGAAACCAGGATTCCAACAACATGATTGCAACAATGATCAAACTTTGTAACATAAGCAGGCGGAAGGGAATACTTGAACTTGCTAACATAAAAACAAGATCGTCTTTTCTGAAAAAGGCCTGCGGGCTTATTGCGGACGGCTCTGAAGAGAGTGTTATGAGGTCCGCATTGAGAACCGAAATTGAATCATTGAAAATGAGACACTTCATTGTGCAGGATGTTTTCAGGAAAATGGGTATATATTCCCCCGCCTTTGGGATGCTTGGAACACTGATTGGTCTTATACAGATGTTGAGTAAGATGCAGGACCCATCTTCAATCGGCCCATCCATGGCCGTCGCTCTTTTAACCACATTTTATGGTTCTTTACTCTCCACGATGTTTTTCCTTCCGGTAGCAGGTAAGCTTAAGGCAAGAACAATTATGCAAGTCATAGATCTTGAGATAATATTTGAAGGTGCCATCTCTATTCTCGAAAACAACAATCCCCTTATTGTTTACGAAAGGCTTTCATCATTCATACCTGATAGGCTCCGAAAGCCGATAGGTGCATTGAAAAAAAATTGATATGGAGCAAAACGGACATCCGGTATTAGAAATAATAGAGGAAGAAGAGCAGGTGGGCTGGATTGTCACCTTTGCTGACCTCATGACTCTGCTGCTTGTTTTTTTTGTGGTCCTGTATTCCATTTCCTCCCTGAACCTTGCAAAGTTCAAACGTGCCATGGCTTCAATTCAGATCAGTCTCGGGGAAGCAAGACCTGCGGTAGGGCTCCTGGACCTTACCGGGGCTCCTGAATCACTTGACCAGAAGATCAGCGTGGAAGACCTGTCCGGGCTCAGATCAAGGGAACTGGAGGCGTTTAAAGAAATCAATGAATTCATCGAAGAAAAGAGATTGGGGAGATACATAGTTGCACATGTTTTTAAAGGGAAAATAATTATTCAGATCAGGGGTAAGATTCTCTTTGAATCGGGATCTGCCGTATTGAACAGCGAGGCCAAACCGGTTCTGGATAAGATAATTAGGATCATTTCAGAATATTCGGAATATAAGGTGAATATCAAAGGTCATACAGATAATGTCCCCATTTCCACCGAGAAATTTGCTTCCAATTGGGAACTTTCTGCCATTCGGGCGACCATGGTTTTAAAATACCTTATTGAAGGCGGTATTGATCCTGTTCGTCTCACTGCAACCGGCTACGGCGAACTTTTTCCTTTCAGTCCCAATAACTCAGATGAAAATAGGGCAATGAACAGGAGGGTTGAATTTGTTCTGGAAAAGAGAGCGGAATAATTCTGATATATTCTCGTATGAGACAGATGATCGGCGCGCTTCCTTCAGGGTTTATCCATCTGAAGATGAGCCCATAGTTTTCAGGTTTGGTGAAAAGGAGGTTCGAGTAATAGATATCGGAGCAGGTGGTCTATCTTTCAAGAATAATGACTTTACGGACAAAAATACTCACCCTGTAAATTTTGACCTCCCGGGGCAGAATTCTAAAATATCAACGGTTCTGGAAATTGTTAAAATCGATCAGAAAAATATTTGCCACTGTCGTTTCAAAGGGATACAAGAGGATGCCGTTGAAGACATCCATCAATATGTGCTGACGAGGCAAAAGGCTTTTATACGCACAAACAGGAAAAGATCAATAAATAAGGAATCAGGTCTTCATGGGGTCAAACCTTGATCAAACCTTGATCACTACCCCAAGTCTCTATATAATCTTTTGGGGAGGTTTCTGTTTTGCCATTAATTCGATGTCTCTGGGATTGCAGAGCTGACTTGGAAGCTGTGCAACGCGTCCGCATGCGATACAGACAAAATTGATTTTCTCCAGTTTAGGTTTGCATATATGACGGGGGTCTTTCGTCGCCAAACCGCAGTGTTCACAAATGTGTGCCTCTTTGAGTTCTCGTGGATCACATAAGTGACCATATTCCTCAGTCTCCTTGCCACAATTTTTACATGCACGTCTGTTTGTCTCCATTACATCACCTCCGTTTATTTAAAAAAATACTATTTTAGAACCAATCCGCTACCCTCTCAGGGGTAAGATAATCTTTTGTTTCTCAGGGTCTTCCTGCTGTTTATAGAGAATAACCGTATGACCGATGGTGCCGACAATCTCCGAACCGGTCTTGCTTTCAAGAAGCTCTGAGATCTCCTTTTTTTGTTCCTTCTCCTTGAAGTCGTTAAATTTTATCTTGATGAGTTCATGATCCTCGAACGCTTGTTCCGTAGACCGCAAGACTTTATCGGTAAGTCCTTTCTGGCCGATCAAGACAACCGGTTTAAGCTTATGGGCAAGACCCCGCAGATATTTTCTCTGGAAACTTTTAAGCTTTTTCATCATCAACCGCTTAGATAACAACAAGAGTCAAACGGTGACACCTTGAAAAATGAAATCCGGCCCCCTCAACCACGGAGATAAGTCAACCGAAGATTTTGACCCCCTCACAAAACCCACCCGCTCTTATAGATAGCGGCGCCTCATCCATTGTGCCCAATTATCAGAGCCAGTGGGTATATTTTCAGAAGTTGCTAAATCGATTAATTTATCGGAATCAATATGGTGAAAGCCATTCAACAGGGCGCTCTTTACAACCGGTGAATCGATTGATGGGGGTGTCCAATACGTGGGGCAGTTTTTACTCAGACTTTTGGGGCATATCGTTATCCGGTTCATCTAAAATCCCCACCCCTAAAGGGTTCCTATGGATATAGCAAAAAAGTCTTAGTGAATATGATCTGGAATCAATTGTTAATCGTCGGCAGATTTTAACATAAATTGAAGTTCGTAGCCCAATACCCGTGCATACTCATTTAGAGTATGAAGCGAAATGTGATCATCTTTTGCGTTTTCAATCTTAGAAATACTTTGCTGGCTGAGAGGCCATTTCTCGGCAACTTCACGTTGAGTCAGTTTCAGATTCTCCCTGGCTTCCCGTAATCTGGCAGCGATAAGTAATTCACCCTTTCGTTTTTCCACTGCTGCGGTAAATCCAGGTTTTTCCCCTTCCTTTTGGGCTATTAAACGGTCAAGATCATCCATTTTTATCTCCTTTTGCACGTTTTAAGTAGTCATTTTTCAATGCCTTGGCCTTCTTTATTTTCGGTGCCGGCACTGCTTTGCTCTTTTTAATAAACCCTGTAAGAAGGAGGATTATTTGCCTTCCGGCAAATGTATACAAAACCCTGAATTGTTTCTTAAGACGTCTGACTCTCAACTCATAGATTCCATCCTCCAAATAATCGGCCAATGGACGCCGAGCCTTATTTCCCAATTCTCTTAACCGAAGTTCATGCTTTTTAAGAAATTATTCTGTTATTTCAGGTAGTTAAATTTTTAAAAACATCAATTTTGGCACTACAGATTGGAAATGAAAATTGACCAAACCATTGTTTTTACTTGCTGATTGACTTGATTTGTGTGAGCTGTCTTGCGAATGGATAATCATAAAAAGTAATATAAACAACAAAATAGGATAAATCAAGCTTGAATATTAAATTTTGTCACTATACAGAAAAGTAAAATGATAACTAATTGAAATAACTCATTATAATATTTTGCAATGGTCTATTTTACGTCTAAATCCATAAAAAAGCATGAACTTGGGTTAAAGCCGCTATGGAGGCAATAACTTCTTTGGCATCCTCGACTGGCAGATCCTCAACAAACTCTTCTATGGGGCATCTTCCAGAGGCACTTCGATAAAATATCACGCGCCAGTTCATGATATGGGTAAATACCATCATATAGTTGTATTGTCAACCTAAAAGTGTTTGGAGGTCCCCCGGTCCCGGGTCGTACCAAGACAACACATTGAAATAGCTTGAGAAGGCATGCTAAAAGTGCCCAAAATGAGTCTTAGAACCACCTTTTTGACGCCAAAATGAGCCTTTTAAGGTTGGTGAAGAGGGTCATGTATCGCCCGGGTAAAGGGCACATTGGCGATGTTTACCTCGTATCCAAATTGGTTGGCGGCCGCGCTACAAACCTTGAAAGAGAGTCCGCAACATCGAGAACAATGTAGCCCCGATCATACTCCTGCCCCTTGGCCCAGTTGACCTTTGGATATCACATAGAGATTATAGTCTCACCTAAACCTATGATAAGAGAATAATATGGCTGGGTGAGGGATAATTGAAAACATCCTATCATTGACAGAATGGCTCTTACTCTTTCGTGGAGGAAATTTTTATTGATAGATCCGATAGTTTTCTATAACCTATGACTTGGCGGGCATAATCCTATCGTTGTATAAAAAAATGCCAAGAAATTTGAAAGACAGGAATAGCACCGCAATAATTTTTATGGATAGGATCTCTTGGAGTCAACACACGATGTTTGAAAAAGGAGGTCAAGGGGGCTTTCAAAATGGCAAATATCAATAAAAAGAAGGGCGTTATTGCAATCCTCACGGGAGGAGGAGATGTCCCGGGTCTGAATCCCGCTATTCGAGCGGTCACCATTCGGGCCACTCGGGAGGGGTATCAGGTTATCGGAATCCGGCATGGATGGGAGGGAACCGTTGGAATGATCCCCGACAAGGCCGCCGACAACACAGAGCACTATCAGGTCCTTACGGAAGAAATAGTCAATAAGGTGGGACGCACGGGG
>JBDRFJ010000194.1:0-55049 GCA_043818915.1 Pseudomonadota bacterium
ATACATCCTCTTTAACGGAGGGAAAAGGATCAGGCCCCTTCTGATGGTATTGTCGGCACGGCTGTGTGGTTACAAGGGGAACAATGACAAGGCCGTGTCGGTCATGTTTGAATACCTCCATGCGGCCACACTGCTCCATGACGACGTGGTGGACGGCGCCGATATCCGTCGCGGCAAGACTGTTTCTCACTCGATCTGGGGAAACCCGACTACAATACTGGTTGGAGATTTTCTTCTCGCAAAGACGATTTCCACGGCAGCTGATACCGGACGGGTAGAAATAGTTAAAATCATGACGGAGGCCACCGCCCAAATGTCAGAGGGAGAAATTCATCAACTTTTAAATAAACAAAAGATCGATATGGATGAGGCGGAGTATACGGAGATTATACGCAGAAAGACTACGTATCTTATCCAGGCCGCCTGCCGTGTGGGAGCAATTCTGGCAAACGCGTCCATGGAACAGGAAAAGGCAATGTCGGAATATGGTCATAACCTTGGGATTGCATTTCAGATGGTTGATGACCTTTTAGATTATACAGCAGACACAAAAGTTTTGGGCAAATCGATAGGATCTGATTTAAGGGAAGGTAAGATGACCCTCCCGGTAATCTACGCCCTAAGCAATGCGGACGGGAAGGTAAGAAAGCGTATGGAAGAGATTATCCGCGATCGTGCTTCATCTGACTCGGCGCTGAATGAAATGGTCGGATATCTGGAACAGTATGGAGGGCTCGCCTATACCGCGAATCAAGCAAGCCAACATATCAACAAAGCTAAAGAGAATCTTGCCCTGTTTGAGGATTGCGAGACAAAAAGAATATTGACGGACCTGGCCGATTATACAATAAAAAGAAAACAATGAAGATTAGGATTCTTAGCAACAATACAAGCAGCAGAAAAGACCTTGTCCCGGAGCACGGCCTGGCGTTATGGATCGAAGGTGAAGATGCCGGAAGGAAGAGCGCGGTCCTGTTTGACACAGGAGGACCTCATAAAACACTTCTGCATAATGCTCAAAAATTGGGGATCAACTGGGAGATCTTAAAAGGCGTGGCCTTAAGTCACGGTCATTATGACCATACCGGCGGACTATTAGATCTCCTGAAGGCCCTCAAAAAGAAAATCCCTGTCCACCTTCACCCTGACGCTTTATTGCCGAAGCTGAATGGACCTTCTCCGGACGATGATATTGGATTTTCCGCGGTCAATCTTTCCGCGAATACCCTTGAAAAAGAGAGGGGAAGGCTGATACTTTCAAAAAAGCCGGTTGCTCTTCTCGATCACCTGATGACCACGGGTGAGATTCCGCGGAGTACGGATTTTGAAGAGGTAACCGGTTTTTTCACTGTACGGAATGGGGAATATGTGTCTGACACCATGACAGACGACCTTTCCTTAATTGTAGACCATAGGGGAAAAGGGATGTTCATTGTGTGCGGATGCTGTCATGCAGGAATCATAAACACCCTCCTTCATTCCATGGCCCTTACCGGACAGAAAAAGGTCATAGGTATAATGGGAGGGTTTCATCTTGTAGGCGCCAACGAAGACAGAATATCCAAGACGATTGCGGCCCTTAAAGAGATAGATCCCGGAATTATTCTCCCAATGCATTGTACCGGCACTCAAGCCATGGAGCGGATGCAGGAGGCCTTTGGAGAAAAGGTGATGTTTTTGCATTGCGGGGATGAATGGGAAGTATAGGTAAGTAATAGCATGGCGCTGCGAGAAATAATAACATATCCGCATAAGGTCTTGTTAAAAAAGGCAAATCCTATATCGGAAATTGACAAAAAGATTTGGACTCTGATCGATGATATGGCTGAAACCATGTACGATGGTTCGGGCGTTGGCCTTGCGGCGAATCAGGTGGGAGAGTTGCGCCGTGTCATCTTGGTTGACACCAGCCCAAAGGATGAACCAAATGAACTAATAACGCTCATTAATCCGGAAATCATTATGGCCGAAGGGAGCGTTGCCATAGAAGAGGGGTGTCTAAGTTGTCTTGATTTCAGAGCGGATATTCCCCGCGCGGAAAAAATTATCGTAAGAGCTCTGGATAAGGATGGGAAACCGTTTGAACTAAGGGCTGAGGGGATTCAGGCGATTGCGTTACAGCATGAAATTGATCATTTGAACGGAATACTTATCATCAATCATGTCAGTTCCTTAAAGCGGGAATTGTATAAGAGAAAGCTTAAAAAGATGCTTCAAAAAGATCGCAGTTAAACCAGCTCACAATAGTCAAAAAGATCAAGATGAAAAGACCGTTCTTAAACATGGTCAGAAGCCAGTACAATGACCGACTTTCTTCTATCCCCAATCTTGTACAAATACAGACATATCTTTTGTAATGACGCGACTTCAGAATCACACCGAACAAGGTTGTGAGAAAAGCTCCGACAAAGGTTTGCCACAGACTTATCGAAGGAGCAAATGTTCCGATGCTGACGCCGATCACTCCGCAAAGAAAAAGCTCTTCATCAAAACCGTTAAGATGCCTGTCTTGGACATCATTTGTTCCTGAGTTTTGCGACATTGCCGAAGATTTGGAAGGATCAGAAGCTGCTTTTGCTTCTTTGGAGAACTTTATTTTTTGGGAACAGATAGGGCAGACAAAAAATCCATCAGCATCTGTTTCGATCGCTACATCGATTTCGTGATGACATTCGGGGCAGGCCATGATGGTTTTGTTTATTTTTCCGATAGAATCCATTTTGTGTACTTTTTATTTCGTTACGGACTTCCTATATATTTATTTCGTAAGAATTTTCTGAAAACTTTAACCCCTTTACTTTACAAGATTGATAGAATTGATTTGTCAGGAAGGATTAACCCGGTTATGATTAAGAAAAGACTATGAAAGAAATAAGAGGAACACTCATTGAGAAAATAGAGCGGGCTGAGACCATAAAGAGTTTTCGTTTCAAGCCGGAGGAGAAAATTGTTTTTCTTCCGGGTCAGTTTTTACAGGTTATTTTTGACGAAAAAGACAAGAACAATCGCATCCTCAATAAATATCTCTCATTTTCATGCGCACCCCAAAACGACTATATCGAGGTAACAAAACGCCTGTCACGGAGCGAGTTCTCCGAGCGATTGCGGCAGTTGCGAGAAGGCGATACCGTTTTATTCAAAGCCCCGATGGGGAATTGCGTATTTAAAGATGAGTACCGTAAAATCGGTTTCCTCATCGGCGGCATCGGCATTACGCCCGTTATCTCGATTATTGAATATATTGTTAAGGAACAGTTGGATGCCGATGTATGCCTTTTGTATTCCAACCGCCTGGAACACGATATTGCCTTCAAGAGTGAACTGGATTATTGGCAGCGCGCGTATCCTCATCTTCTTCATGTTCTGTATCTGGTGAGCGACTGTGAGCCCGCGGATAAGCGTTGCATGGTTGGAACTATCAACAAAGATATCGTGATGGGCCATATGTCCGATTGGCAGCAACGGGTTATCTTCGTATTCGGCCCGCCGGCGATGGTGAGCGCCATGGAAAATATCTGCTCGGAGATATCGTGCAGGAAGGAATTGGTCAAAACGGAAAAATTTATTGGATATTAGGATTGTGAAGATTGGATCACACTATCTTGGAAACGGACGATGTGAATTCGTGGTCTGGGTCCCATTATTATACAAGGTCGAGGTAAAGATTGTCTCACCGTCTGAGCGATTGATATCTATGCAACAAAATGGCGAAGGCTACTGGAAGGCTGTAGTTAATGACATTGTGCCCGGCACATTGTATTATTATCGGCTTGACAAAAAACTGGATAGGCCTGACCCCGCATCCTTTTTTCAGCCCGAAGGCGTACACGGTCCGTCTCAAGTAATTGATCACACATCGTTTCATTGGAAAGACAACGAAGAGTCTTGGCAAGGGATTAGGCTTAATGACTTGATAATCTACGAGCTTCATGTGGGAACCTTCACACCGCAGGGAACATTCGAAGCTATTGTCCCACGGCTCGATGAACTGGCAAGGCTTGGTATTAACGCTGTGGAATTAATGCCGGTTGGCCAGTTTCCTGGAGAGAGGAATTGGGGGTACGATGGCGTCTATCCTTATGCCGTTCAGAACTCGTACGGAGGCCCCGAGAAGCTTAAGGAACTGGTGAATGAATGCCATAAGCGAGGGATTTCCGTTATCTTGGATGTTGTCTACAATCATTTGGGACCTGAGGGGAACTACCTCGGCAACTATGGACCGTACTTCTCAGGCAAGTACACCACATCGTGGGGCAGCGCGCTGAATTTTGACGAAGCGTATAGCGACGAGGTACGTAACTTCTTCATTGAAAACGCCATCTATTGGTTCAAACACTTCCGCATAGACGCACTGCGCCTCGATGCCATTCACGCGATTTACGATATGAGCGCTTTTCCGTTTCTTCAAGAACTCGCTCAAAGGGTGAAAGCGTTTTCCACTGAGGAAGGGAGGAAATTCTATCTCATAGCAGAGAGCGCTTTGAATGATATCAAAGTAACAGGGCCGAAAGAGCTGGGAGGTTATGGAATTGCCGCCCAGTGGTGCGATGATTTTCACCATGCACTCCATACGCTTCTGACCGGGGAAACACAAGGATACTATATCGACTTTGGGAAAGTGCACGACTTTGAAAAAGCCCTCCGGGAAGGATTCGTCTATTCAGGACAGTACTCCCGGTATAGAAAGCGTCGATTTGGGAATTGCTCTAAGGATGTACCCGCTCATCAATTTGTCGTATTTGCCCAGAACCATGACCAGATAGGGAATAGAATGCTGGGCGAACGGTTATCGAATCTTGTTTCCTTTGAGGCGCTCAAACTCGCCGCAGGAGTTGTTTTTTTGTCGCCGTACATTCCTCTTTTATTCATGGGAGAAGAATATGGCGAAAAAGCCCCTTTCCTCTACTTTGTGGATCATTCCGATCCGTCCCTAATTGAAGCAGTGAGGCAAGGGAGGAAAGAGGAGTTTAAGCGGTTCGGCTGGAAGAGTGATCCCCCTGATGCACAGAGCGAGGAAACGTTCCTCAATTCAAAGATAGACTGGAAGAAGAGGCAGGAAGGGAAGCACGGCATATTACTCGACTTTTATAAGAAGCTGATAAGGCTGAGAAACGAAATTCCCGCACTCTCGCCTCCGGACAAAGAACATATTGAAATATTGGTGATTAAAGCAGAGAAGGTTGTATTGACAAGAAGATGGAATCATAAAGACGACAGTCATGCGCTGTGTATATTCAATTTTAACAAAGACACCGTAACCGTTCCTATGCATCTACCCGAAGGAAGCTGGAACAAAAAGCTCGATTCTTCCGATACCGTATGGAACGGGCCGGGATCCTCGATTCCAAAAGAAATTCCGGCGATTGGAGAGATAACCTTAAATGGGAACAGCGTTGTGTTGTTTTGCCGCTCGCTTGACCCCTGAGCCTAACTTCAGGTGACACCATGAAAATCCCATCCTCCACGTACCGACTTCAGTTTGGCCCCTCCTTTACGTTTAGCCACGCCCAATCCATTGTGGACTATCTTTCGGAACTCGGGATCTCGGATATATACGCCTCCCCTATCTTCAAAGCACGCAAAGGTAGTACCCACGGGTATGATGTGGTTGATTTCAACAGGATCAATCCTGAAGTCGGCGGCGAGGAAGGGCTTGATAGACTCACAAGAGATGCGGCGCAAAAAGGGCTGGGATGGATCCAGGACTTTATCCCGAATCACATGGCGTATGACAGCGAAAATCAAATGATCATAGACCTTCTCGAAAATGGGGAGGCCTCGGCGTTTTTTGATTACTTCGACATAGAATGGGACCATCCTTACGAGTACATCAGGGGTAAGGTATTGGCCCCTTTTCTTGGAGAGTTTTACGGGACGTGCCTGGAAAACGGAGAAATTAGGCTCCTGTATGACGAAGAGGGATTCGCCGTTGAATATTACGAGCGCAGATTCCCCTTAAAGACAGAAACCTATGTCAATGTGCTCACCTATAATTGGGATGACTTGAAACAGAAACTGCAAAGGAGTCACCCGGACTTTATAAAGTATCTCGGGGTGCTCTATATCCTCAAAAACCTTCCTGCAACAAGGGAGGAACTGAAAGAGCGATACGACCAGATTCACTTCGTTAAAATTGAGCTGTGGGGGCTTTACAGCAAAAACAAGAAGATAAAGAGTTTTATCGACGGAAACATAAGGGCGTTCAATGGCGAACAGGGGCGGCCTGAGAGTTTTAACCTTCTTGATAACCTTCTTTCGGAGCAACTGTTCAGGCTTTCCTTTTGGAAAGTGGCTACCGAGGAAGTGAACTATCGGCGTTTCTTTACCATCAACGATCTTATCTCCCTGAGAATGGAGGACGAACAGGTTTTTCGTGAAACGCATGCATTGATCGCACAACTTGTGGAGGAAAAAAAGATAACAGGGATTCGCATCGACCACATCGATGGTCTCTATGATCCATCGAACTACCTTGCCCGGTTAAAAGTTAAAATGGGAGATGTCTACACTGTGGTGGAAAAAATCCTGGACATGGAAGAGGATATTCCTGACTTCTGGCCGGTCCAAGGGACCACTGGTTACGATTTTTTGAATTACGTGAATCAGGTCTTTTGTGAAAGCAAGAACGAAAAAAAGATGGATCGGATATATTTTCGCTTTATCGGCAACAAAATAGACTTCCGCAATCTAGTGCGCAGTAGAAAAGGCCTTATTATTGATAGAGATATGACCGGCGATTTGGACCGCCTGGCCCGCCTCATGAAGACGATTTCAGGGAAGGACAGACACGGCAGCGACCTCACCCACTACGGTCTCAAAAAGGCCCTTGTAGAGTTTCTTCTTTTTTTCCCGGTTTATCGGACGTATGTGAGCGCTGATTCATTCACTGAAAGGGATCGTGCCTACATAAGAGAGACCGTGGAAACGGCCAGAGAATTGAGACCGCGTCTTTTATATGAATTTCTCTTCATAGAGAAATTTCTTTTGTCTGAATTCGGGGAATATCTCACTGACGAAGAAAAAGAGGAGTGGATTAGTTTTGCCATGAGGCTGCAACAGCTCACAGGGCCTCTTATGGCCAAGGGCTTCGAAGACACGGCACTCTATATTTATAATAGACTTATATCTCTGAATGAGGTGGGCGGATCACCTCAGGTGTTCGGAATCACACCTATGGATTTCCACGCGTTCAATAATAAGAGGAATAATCATTGGCCCCATTCCATGAACGCAACCGCTACACATGATACCAAGCGGGGTGAGGACGTGAGGGCGCGGGTGAACGTACTTTCGGAAATACCCGACGAATGGGAGCAACATCTCAAAAAATGGAGCAGGCTCAATGCGCGGAGGAAGAAAACGCGCAAGGGAAAGCCGGCTCCTGACAGAAACGATGAGTATCTCCTATATCAAACCTTAATCGGCGCATTCCCGTTTCACGGAGAGGACTATGGCGTCTTTGTAAAGAGGATCAAGGACTACATGATAAAGGCCGTGAGAGAAGCCAAAATTCATACTGCATGGTTACGACCGGACACGGAATATGAAGATTTGTTGCTGGCCTTTATCGACAAGATATTGGCCAAGACGGAACAAAATCTGTTTCTGCGGGAATTTGAGCCTTTCCAAAAGAAAATAGCCCACTACGGTATCTTCAACTCGCTCTCCCAGACCTTACTAAAGATTGCGGCGCCCGGAATACCTGACTTCTACCAAGGATCAGAGCTGTGGGATTTGAATCTTGTGGATCCTGATAACCGGCGTCCGGTTGATTTTGCGAAGAGGGAAACAATCTTGAATGAGATAAAGGAAAAGGAGGCGAAGAATAGGACCGGACTCATACGTGAGCTCCTGCTAAATAAAAAAAACGGAAACATAAAGCTGTTCCTCATTTACAGAGGGCTCAAAGCGCGAAGTGAGCGCAAACGGCTTTTTGAAAACGGCGAGTATGTTACCCTTACGGTCGAGGGAAAACATAAAGACCATGTGGTGGCGTTTCTGCGAAAAAGAGGCGATCAGACGCTAATAACCGCGGTTCCCAGGTTTGTGACGATGCTTGTGGCGGAAAATGAGTTTCCCTTGGGAGACGATGTTTGGGGTGATACCCACGTCTCCGTTCCAAAAGGCGGGGCGTGGAAAGACGTGTTTACGGAGCGGGAAATTGAAGTTAGTGATAAGTTGCCGGTCGGCGAGGTCTTCAACAATTTTCCGGTGGCCTTACTTTTCAATTGAATGAACTCGATTCACAAGCTTGTGATCTCCACAAGCGGCAACAGTCTTTCCACATCTTCCCTGTGGCACAATTCCGTGCCTGGGGTCTGCGCGGTGGCAGTGCCCGCAGCACAGGCGAGGCGTACACAATCCGCCAAATCCTTTCCTTGGGAGTGCGCCAGGACAAAACCAGCCACTGCTGAATCACCGGCGCCCACGGGGCTGTCGACCTGTACGGGTGGGGCAACGCCTTTTATTCTTTCTTTTTTTGTGGATAGAATCATACCCTCCTTGCCAAGAGACACCAGGACGTAAGGAACGCCCCTCTGATGGATTTCCTGGCAGGCGGCAATAACCTCGGATTCTTTTTCCAATGTTCTTTCTACGAGGCGAGCAAGCTCAAAACGATTCGGCTTGATACATGTGGGCTGGCAGTCAATTGCCTCTTTCAGCGCTTTCCCGTCCGCATCCAAAAGGATAAAAGCCCCTTTATTCCGTCCAGCCAGGATAAGTTGTCCATACAGGTTAGGTGTGACGCCCCTGGGAAGGCTTCCGCTCATGACCAGGTAATCCATGTTCTTGATCTGAATAACATGCTGATAGAATTGCCCTATTTCCGAGGCCGTAATCTCCGGGCCTGTTGCGCTGATTACATACTGTTTCCCTGTGGCACGTTCCTTCAGGATAACGTTTGTCCGAGTTTCAGAGGCAATCCTGGTAAAGTCGGTCATCACCCCCGCATTAATCAAAAGCCCCTCAAGCTGTAAGCCGTCATAGCCGCCGACAAAACCCAAGGCAACACTTTGGCCTCCAAGCTCCCTGATAACCCGGGACACGTCTATCCCCTTGCCCGCGGCATAGGGGCTCTCAGAAAACACCCGTGTTGTATCTTCTTCCAGCAGGCGCTCTACTGTAATGGCTCGGTCGAGCGCAGGATTCAGCGTGACGGTGTAGATCATATGGCATGCCCCCTTTCAATTTGAATATTTTTATCATTGTACCGCGGTGTCGATAAGCACTCAAGCATTTTTATAACATTTTTAGCCTCTTTGCATGGGAGCCTTATATTCTTTCATAACCTTTCTTTTTACATATTGGTACAAACCTGGTAGAATTGATATATTCAGCAGGGCCATGGAAAATATCTGCTCCGAGATATCGTGCAGAAAAGAGTTGGTCAAGACGGAAAACTTTCCGGGGTATTAATAAGGAATTTTACCATGAATATAAAAGATACGATCGATACCCTTTTCCCCACAGAGGATGATGTACCGAAGGAATTCACATTCAACATACCGATTGATCAGGATCACTACCTTGTCAACGGAGAACTCCGCAAGTGGGGTGGCCCTATGCAGGAGGTTTTTTCCCCTGTGTGTGTGAAAACCGAGTCCGGAATGATCCGAAAATCGATTGGCGCCTATCCTCTGTTGACGGGAAAAGAGGCATTAGAAGCTCTTAATGCCGCTGCTCAGGCTTACGACAACGGAAGGGGAAAGTGGCCCACCATGTCCGTAAGCGACAGAATCAAGCATGTGCACGACTTTGTCGCTCAAATGGTCGAACAGAAAAAAGAAGTGGTAAACCTCCTGATGTGGGAGGTGGGCAAGTCGCGGCAGGACTCTGAAAAGGAGTTTGACAGAACCGTTGCCTATATCAAAGACACCATTGATGCGCTCAAAGACCTTGATCGCGTGTCGTCCCGCTTTGTTATTGAACAGGGTATCATCGCACAGATACGCCGGGCACCGCTCGGGGTTGTGCTCTGCATGGGGCCGTTCAACTATCCGCTCAATGAGACATTCACCGTGCTGATCCCTGCATTGATAATGGGAAATGCCGTGATCCTCAAACCCCCTAAATATGGGGTCTTGCTCTACCACCCGCTCTTAGATGCATTTCGCACTTCGTTTCCCAAAGGGGTGATCAATGTGCTCTACGGTGAAGGAAAGACGATTATCCCTCCCTTGATGGCCTCGGGCAGGATCAATGTGTTCGCCTTTATCGGCACGAGCTGTGTGGCCGACCTTTTACGGAAGCATCACCCAAAGCCGCATCGGCTGAGGTGCGCTCTGGGCTTGGAGGCAAAAAATCCCGCCATTATTCTGCCGGGCGCTGATCTTGATCTGACGGTCAAGGAATCTATTCTGGGATGCCTGTCATTCAACGGCCAGCGGTGCACTGCCTTGAAGATACTTTTTGTCCATGCCGACATTGTAGATGCATTTCTTGACCGGTTTGCAGCCGCAATCGGCGGACTACAATTCGGCATGCCTTGGGAAGATAACGTATTCATAACCCCGCTTCCCGAACCGGGCAAGCCGGGATACCTGAGCGAACTCATAGAGGATGCCGAACGATCCGGCGCGACGGTTATCAACAAACACGGTGGAACCGTCAGCAATACGTTCTTCTATCCGGCCGTGCTTTATCCTGTTACGAGCCGCATGCGGGTATATACCGAAGAACAATTCGGCCCGCTTATCCCGGTCGTGCCGTTCGATACACTTGAAACACCCATTCAGTATATTGTTGAGTCGGATTACGGCCAGCAGTTAAGCATATTCGGGAGCGATGCCGACGTGATCGCGGACCTTATCGACCCGCTGGTGAATCAGGTGTGCAGGCTGAATATCAACAGCCAGTGTCAGCGGGGGCCGGACACCTTCCCCTTTACCGGAAGAAAGGATTCCGCCGAAGGGACCCTTTCGGTTTCAGACGCGCTCCGGGTGTTTACGATTCGAACACTTGTGGCGGCAAAGGAAGGAGATATTAATAAATCGATCATTACAAAAATTGTAAGAGAACGGAAATCAAATTTTCTCTCTACTGATTTTATCTTATAACCGTAAGCGGTCAGTTCATGCCGTCAATCTCTGTCGAGACCGGCCTCCATCTTAGCCGGGCAGTTCCGTGCCCTGGTTCATTATTTCCACATACCGCACGTAGCTGAAGAGCCGGTTGCGCTTTGCACCCGTCAATTCCCGAACAATGCCGAGATGCTCCAAGTTGGTTTCTTTTTGGTGGCTTTGCTCATCGTTGGCTAATCCGCAAAATGTTTGAGTTGGCTACCTGGTCGGTTACAAGGTCGCTAGTTGATCGGTGGGAATAATGGGTGCGTGTTTACTACAGTCATGTCGTAAGCTGTGTCGTGAGTCTGTCACAAGTTTCCTGTCCTCACTCCTCTTTCTGCTGTTCCAACCACTGGCGACCCAGATTGGTCAAGCGATAGCGCTGAGTCGGGCTGCGGGGCGAATCGGGTTGGGTGCGCTCGATCCATCCGCCTTCCAATGCCGGGGTGAGGTAGTTTTCCCGGAACGTCGGCCGATGGGAGAGCCCCAAAGCCTTGAGCAGATCAGCGCTGCCAAGTTCGCTGGTCCCCATTGCCTCGATCAGCAATGCTACTTGGTCGGTTACATGGTCGCCTGCTTGGTCGGTTGAAACAGAAGACGCTACGGCATCAAGGATCATCCTGAGCATGAACTCGATAAAGGGCGCGGAATCGGTCTGGTCGGTGCTGATTTGTAGCGCCTGGTAATACTCCGCCTGATGTTCATGGACCAGGCTTTCCACCGGGACATCGGCAAACAGCGGATTCCAGCGGGTCAGGATCAAGGTCTGCCACAGCCGCCCCATGCGGCCGTTGCCGTCGGCGAAGGGATGGATGAACTCGAACTCGTAGTGAAACAACGAACTGGTGATCAGGGGGTGCTCTTCTGAGGCGGCCAGCCACTGAAAAAGATCGTGCATCAGCGCCGGGACGCGATCGGCCGGGGGGGCCATGTGGATCACCTGACCACCTGCCATCACACCCACGCCGCTACGCCGATAAGTCCCGGCCTCGCCAATCAGCCCGGCCATAAGGAGGCGATGCGCCTCCAATAATTCGGCCTCAACGTCCGGCCGCCACTGCTCGAAGCGGTCATAGGCAGCAATGGCGTTGCGCACCTCTTGAATCTCGCGGGGCGGAGCGATGACCCGCTTGCCGTCCAGGATCGCGGTGATCTGCTCCTCGTTCAAGGTATTGCCCTCGATGGCTAATGAGCCCCGGATGGTGCGGATGCGGTTGATGCGCCGCAACCGTACCGCCCTTGCGGTATTGGTCAGCACGGTCAAACGTCCGACAACTTCGCTAATCTGTGCGATCAGATTCACGATGCCCGGGGTGATGGTGTAGGGAGGTTGGTAAACGCTGTTCTTCGTCATATACACATCTCCCTGGCCGGCCCCATGCGGGTGCTCGCGGCGGTCATGCGGTTGGTGATGGTGACTTGGGGCTTAAATTCCTCCATATTAAAAACCTTCCCTACTTGCCTGAACCGGATGCGCCCAGGCGGGTACCTTCTTCCACGCATCCCGCATCTGACCGTGCAGTGTATCCGTTTCGGGCTCGAACTGTGGTTTGATGTCGTAACAATCGTCATATAAGATGACATATGACGATATGTTTGTCAGCCTTTGTTTCAGTCTCGACGTTTCAACCCCTCTTTCGATAACCTTGCGGCTCACTTTCTTAGCTCCCATCTCTTCCAACTTTCCCTGTGTCCGAACCTCACTTCCCATATCGGGACCAGAAGCTGCGTTTGCGACCATGGAGCTGACGAAGTTTTTCCGTGTAGTCCCGATGTGACGGGAAATAGCGCCAGTCGCCAACCCTCCCGGCGAGGACATCCAGTTTCTTCAAGTAGCGCACCCCGTGATGATAGTATTTGGATTGCGCCCGGCCCAGGATGGAATCCAGCAGCGCACGGTAGATGACGCTGGCCACGAGAACCCGGCCTATCTTTTCCATGGCTTCCGCTATCGGAAGAAGACTCGTGTAAAAGTCGCCGTCGAGCTGGTCCGCCTGTTCCAGCAGGTAGGCTTCCGCGTCATCGATGCGCCCGTTTTGGATCAGAAACGCCGTGTCGGAATAGGACAGCCGCTCCGATTGCAGGATGACCCCGGCTTCTTCGTCGATCACTTCGTTCCGTTGATTTTCCCCGATGACGGTAAGGAGCGTTTTCAAGGTATCTTCGCTCCGATGGCGTCGAAAAATACGCCAAGCCGTTTCGACCCGCTTCTGGCGTTTGCCTAACTTCTCATGAACGGCCAGCAGCAGCCGATCGCGTTCATCGACTTTGAAGGTTTCCCCTTCCCGGATCCGTTCAAGCCAGGAGAGGGCGGTTTCGGCATCGCCGAATTCCAGGTATACTTCGGCGATATCAAGACAAGCGGCGGGGGAAACTTCCGGCCAGGCGGCCCTGCGCGCCTTTTCAAACAGGGGCGCATCCTTCAACTGCCGGGCAAGCGACTCGATGCCAAATATCCAGTGTCTTGCCTTGTATTCATCGGTTTCCCGTTCCGCCAGTCGCCATAGCTGCTGCGTCAATCCGCGCGTGATCTCTTCGGGCAGATAGTCCGCGGCGCAATCCATGAGCGCATCGCGAACGCCGTAATCGTCATTCTGGCCCAATTTAAGAACGAGATCGGCAAGCCACTGTTTATCCTCACAGCGGGCGGCGTAGTGGACGAACAGGTCTCGGGCATCGCATCGGAAAACGTCTCCAACGGTGCCGTTTGAGTCATCACAGTGGTCGAAAACCACACCGTCGACTTCATAGAAGGCGGCGACTAGTTCGGCCCCTATGCACGGATCATCGACTTCGGCCCTCAGATCTTCCAGCAATGTCACTATCTCGCGGGCAAAGTCACCGGATTCCCGCCAGCCGACAAAGCGGCGCATGCGCCTCAGCCCGGCCAGTTTCGTCTTGTAGCGTCTGATGCTCTCCTTGGGTGTTGCAAGCATCCCTTCCACCCTTTCCTCCACCAATTCGCTTTTTTCGGCCAATTCCAGAAGGGCGTCTGCCAGCCGTTCAGTGCCCAGTTCGATCAATTGTTGCCGCTGGTCGTTCATGTCGCCATAGGGTTTTATTGGCTAATTTATTGTTTTTAAAATGAATATTTCAGGCACATCTGCATCAGCTTCACCGGGTTTTCAGTTTCCCCTGATCCCGGGCGGCAGCGATGACGTTCCTGTTGGCCGTGAATACTTGGATTCCGGAAACAGTTGCAAAATCACCATCATCGGTGATGACCTGGACCACGCCATGGTTCTTCATAGATTCCAGAATAAAGAGATCATAGCCATCGACTTCCTCGCTTTGAAAGCGGTTCAGGGCGTCAGCAGTGGTGGGCTCATCAATGGTTATGCTCAGGGGATCAGCAAGGGCTGTGACTTGGCTCCAGGCCGCTTGAATCTCCGAAAACACACGGGATCTCTCATCGGCAAGGTTGTGGCGGTATTCCTTGGGCTTAATCTGGGCGACAGCCTTTTCATAAATCTCTCGCTCGGTCCTCTCGATGAGGTGCGCCAACTCAGCCAATGAAAGGCCGGAATGATGAATCCTTGATTTTGTACCCAAAGCCTTATTCAGATATCCAGGGTATTCGGACAATTGGCTGGGTATAAACGATGTCGCGTTCGGATACGTCAACCAGTACCATACATTCGTATCCACAAGGAACACATCCTCGGCCGTGGGGGTGTCGGCCGTAATATCAATGACTTCTGACTTAATGGTATAGTTGATCGCCATCAGTTCGACTCCTTTGCCTGCTGTTCCAGAATATCATCGACAATCTTACGATAGTCCTTGTCGCCGTGATACTTGGCGGCGTTTTCGATAACCCGCTCGACAACCAGTTTTCCGGTTTCATTCAGGCTCTCGATCTGGAGCAGCCGGCGCAGCTCGGTTTCATGGATGTCCTTCAACAGCTGGCCGATAGCGAAGTTGAAGAAAGGCGAGGCAAATTGGGCCACTCCGTTAAAATCCAGCGTGACGATGTCTCCTTTCTTCAACGGTTCGTGAATTCTTTCATAAATTTTCTGCCCGTCTTCCTTGATGATGCAACGCGGGCCGATCTCATCTTTAACGATGATTTTCATTTCTATCTCCTTGTCAAAACGGTGGGTTGCCGTTTGTTTCGTTCGCGAGCCGGTACAAATTTTCGTCACAACGCAACGTTATGTGGAACACGGTTCCCTCAAAGGAAGTGGTTCTGTTTGTAAAGCGTTCCCCGTCCTTGTCAATTAAGGCATACCCTTCATTGCTGTAGACCTCCAGCTTGCCCCGGTTGGCCCGCACGAATTCCTTGAGCAGATCGAGGCCAAGGCCTCCCGGCTCTTCTTTTGGTTTTGTGGTGGTGCCGCGCTGAAAGGCCCAGCGCAGGCAACCGGCGGCTGTCAACTGTTCGGCGCGCGGATCGCTACTCAAAAAATTACGCACCTTAGCCGGGATGCCTTGGCCGAAGTCCACGACCGACAAGAGCAATTCGTTATGTATCGGGAAATGCTGGCCGCATGAAAATACACCGATTTCTGATCCACTGTGTTCAAAGGCATTGTTGTATATTTCCCACACATGTCCCACAATGGCATCCCTCAGGCGTTGACTCACCTGTACCCAGCCCCGGCCAAGCCAATAGATTTCCAGATAATCCATGATGCCGTTAACATTTCGGCCCTTATCCTCCCGATAGGGGATAGAATTGCCCGTCCAGCCGGAAGACGAGTGTCCGAAATATCCGGCAAAGCCGTTCTGAGAAAGATTGGTCATCACAGCAGCGTTTTGCAGTGTGTCCCAGTCAAAAACCACGGTTCCCATACGCGACTCGATAAGCCGGGCCAGGCCGCCAAGAAAGGCCACAGCATTGGGTCGTAGGAAACTGCAACCGGAAAAATCGAACCGGGCATCCTCGAAATAGCCATTCACTTGACTCCAGAGCAAGAACAACTGTTCGAAGTCTGCAGTAGAATCGTTTAATCTGGGTATTGAAAGGGTCTTCGCCATTTTCAATTCATCTTAGCTTGGACACCGGGGCGTAGGCTATTCCTTTTTGAGCAGCACTTTCAATAATCGCTCGGATGATATCCTTTAGATCGAAACGTCCTTCCAGAACTTCAATTAAGTGCGTGCCATCCATGAGGATTATATTTCCACCACGTTTACTGAATTGATCAATTACTTCCGGTCTGAATCCCGGAATGCTAATGAATATTCCCCTGGTACTTTCCAGCTTCGTGTCCACTTTTTGCTTAAAACCACCGATTTCTTGTTCCGTCGGCATGTTCTGGCGCCATTTCGCTTCGACGAGGTAATGAAACGCTTCAAATTGGAAACAACCGTCTATCTGTTGAGTCTCTGTTCGGTATGATTTTTTGTATTCGATCTCAAAAAGCGCGAAGAGTTCTTTCAGGAGGTCCTCTAATGAATATCCTGCTTGCTGCCTGTCAGGAGAGATAACAGCTTCAGTGAATGTTTTGCGAAGTGAGTCGAGCTTATCTCTTCGTTGTTGAATAATCCGTTGGCGCTCCTCGTTCAAATGCGAACGGGTTTTCTCTTTCTTTATAGACTCCTCTACATATAATTTTTGCTCCAATGCAAGCCGCTTTAGTTTGCGTAAAGCGTCCAGCCCTGCATCGCGGTCAGGCACATCCTTGTCCGGCAAGTCGCGGAGCTTACAAAGTTCCGTGAGAATACGCCTTTGAATCATCCGCCCGTTTTCAGTCTGCCCCAGTTCAGTCAGCAAACGCCGAGCCCAGACAAACTTTGCCTGGTCTCTATACTTATCGTTTAGCTCTTGCCGAACCCCACAGGACAAGAAAAAAGAGCTCACACCATCCTTGTAATGAAAAGACCTTCCAAAGCACTGAACCATGGCTTCCAGTATTTCATAAGAAATCGGCTCCATATTTTACAACTCTCCACGAAAGGCTTTGGTTAGGAGGGCGGGCTGGAACTGTTCCATTTCTTTTGCGGCTTCGGACTGTAAGCTCTCTAACTCATCAAGTTTGTCTTGGTACTCTCGTAACCCCTGAACGATGGAATTTTGGGTTTTCATATCTGGAATAGGGATTTCGAACGCTGACCAACTCGGTGTCGGGAGCTTGCCTGCGGTATTTCCCGCTGTTTCAACCATGCCTTGAAGAAGGTCGTTTGTCCCCCAAAGCATATGGGCCAAAAAAACGGCATTGATATTATCGTGAGGAACAATTGCCTTGAGGTCTTGATTGATTGTGCAAGATATTTTGTTTAAAGCTACCGGAACATAACGATAAAGGATGCTGCCCCGAACAACAAAAAGCACGGAATTTTCGGGAATCAGTTTTGCCGAAGACTCTGATAAACCTTTATCGGTTATCTTTAGTTCGGAGTCTATCAGCTCAAAGCTTTTCATTTCCTTTGCTGAAATCCACGGGATATTTCCGTTCCAGTAATCAGTTCGGTTTTTTGAAGGGGTCCCGCCCCCGATTACCTTGCCGCATTTGCCTAATGGTTTGGTTGGGCAATCGGCCATAAGTGATTCGAAGATTTTTCTTCGGACATGAAAAAATTGCTTCGACGTCTTTGCTATTGCCTCCTGCCGCAGGCGTCGCGCTTCCTCAGCGCGGCGAGTCAGCCCCTCGATCCGCGCCACGATCCGGCGTTGTTCGTCCGGATCAGACGGAAAAGATACTTCTATTAGTGGCATTGTTTTCGTGTTTAAGGTTGCTCCTTTTGCCGCGTCTCCAGCGTTGACTGTTAAGTTAGCAACTTGGAGCGCATAAAATAGAAACTTACTATCAATGCTGTCATTCTTTGGAACTAACGCAGCAATAGCCTCATTTGTGTATAAATCACAACCAGCGAAGGCCATTTTGCCAATGGTAAGTTTGAAGCTAAAAAGCAAAGATCCTTTTTTTGCCAGACGGGGTTTGGTTTCTTGTAAAGCAATGTCAGTTATTCGCTCTTTCGTTTCAAAGAGTTCTTGTCCAAATTTCATATCGGAAATGCTCGCCCATTTGTATTTACCATTCCAATAGCGCGAATCAGATCTCTTAGGCGTCTTCCCAATAGAAATGTTGACAAGATTTCCCAATATATCAGAAACCCAGCCTTCCGGGAGATAATGATCAGTCATTCCCCATTCCCCCCTTCCAACAACTGACGCATCTCCTGAATCAATTCAAGAATCCGCTCTTCTTTTGTGGCCACTGAAACAAGTATCTCTTCCGGTTCAGGATATTCCACGGTCTCCGGCTTGATCAACTCCAGGCCTGAAAGGGTCATGTTGTAGCCGTTGTCAATGATCTTCTTGGCTGGAACCAACCAAGCTCGGGCAGCTTCGGTTTCGCGATTTGGCCACATGCGGAGAAGATCGGGGAAATCGTTCTTATATTGCGGCCCGAACTTGCGCGCTTTCTTGAGCGATGAGCCGTCGCCCTCTACATTGAAGAACCAGGCATTTTTTGTCGGCCGGCCGGTATTTTTGAAGATCATGAAACACGTGGGATTTGGGGTGTACGGTTCGAACATCCCCTTGGGCAGCATGACCACGGCCTGAAGATCGAATTCCTTGAGCAGACGTTTCTTTACCGTGATGTGGCTCGTGGTGTCGCCAAAGAGAATGCCGTTGGGGAAAATGATCCCTGCCGTGCCGCCGGGACGCAGGCTTCGCAAGGCATGGGCAAGAAAAAGCACGTATTTGTCGCCCTTTTCAATCCTGAGCGACCGCTTGGCGTCCCCGCGTGAGCCGGAGAACGGAGGATTCTCAAGTATGTAGTCAAACTGGATTTCATCCCACTTGTCTTCACTGCCGCATATAGAGTCGCGCTGGATCATGGGCGACTGGTCGAACCCGTGCAACACGGCGTTCATGGCGGCCATGCGGAGGATATCCTGGTCCCCGTCAAAACCGTGGAACGTACTCTTTTGCAAGAAATCCCACTGAGCGCGAGTGAGTTTGTCACCAATGCCGATCCTGCGGGTGAGCCCGTCCGGGCCGGTCTTTTCAAAAATGAATTCCGGACCTGTATTGGCCAGCAGGATATGCTCATAGGCGGCAATGAGAAAGCCGCCGCTGCCGCAGGCAGGATCACAGACCGTGCCGCGGATTTGCGGATCGACCATCTGGACGATGACGCGGATCAGGTGGCGGGGCGTGCGGAATTGGGCCGCCTTTTTCTGCCCTCCCAATTCGCTTGCAAGATACTCGAAAAGGTCGCCCTTGACGTCGGCATCCATGCCGAGAAAGGAGATGGGCGCGATGATATCCACGGTCCGGCGCAGGGCCGCGCCGGAGGGAATCACCACCGAGGCGTTGCGGAACACGGCCCGGGCCCCTTGGGAAAGTCTTGGATGTTGAGCCAACAGGGGCAGCGTATCGCGCAGGGTGCGCAGCATGCGCTCGTTGTCCGGGTCGGAGGCCAGTCGGCTCCAGCGCAGTGCATCGAAGTCAAGCTTTTTGCCGTCAACCTTGAATTTACCGAAAAGCGAGCGGTGGTTTCCATTCCCGGCCTCCTTCTGCTCAGAGTCCATTTCCTCAAGCATCTTGAGAAAGAGCAGATAGGAAATCTGGGTGACATAGGTAATAGGGTTGGTAACGTTATTGTCCCACATCACTTTGCAGAGCGATTTGAGTGTATTTTGTATCTGGGAGCTGTCCATGTATATCGTTATCCTTTACCTTAGGCCGCTAAAAGGAAATTGAGTTCATCAACCATTTGCAGGAGTTGTTCCTTGCCGAAAAGCTGTTCCATGCGGGTCAAGCCTCCCCATAGGGCGAACGGTGGCTGACTGAAAAGGCGCATGGTGATTTCCTCGCCGGTCATGACGCGCGCTTTAAGAAGCCGAAGCATTTGGGCCTGAGCCGGATTAATACTGCTGGAATGTTCAGCCACCCATGTGTTGAATGCCTTTTCAATGCGCTCCTCCCGGGTAAGAAAGCGGTCCAGTCCCAGAGCCACCCGAATGAAATCCGAAAGCGAGCCGGTCGGCTGTTCAAAGGCGCGGCGCAAGGATTCCTCGTTGAAATAATACTCAGGCGAGTTGAGACGCCGGTTCAAGGCTTCCCATTCCTCGTCGGTCAATTCCTCGCCACGAAAGATTTTTTCAACAGTTGGGTCGGATTTCTTGAGTTCGATAACCCTTTCTTCCCATTTTTCGCGGTATACCTTCCGGTCCATGGCCAGTCCTTCCGGGCCGACCAGAATGATCTCGCGGGCACGAATCTCGTCATCAAGAGAACCCTCTTTGATACATAGAAAATCCGGGCGCGGTTCTGAGCAGGATACGGGTTCAGGTGTACCTTCGGCTGTGATTTCATAACCTGCGGCCTCGGCCTGAGCAAGTTTTCCATCGGGCGCCGGCCCGACGGGCCTGGGTTTATGATACACTTCTCCGGGGTCATTAAAACGTTTGGTGTTACCCACAAAATCGTAGATGATGAATTCGGTCTTGCCGATACGGGGGCACAAACGGCTACCGCGGCCGCGCATCTGTGCATATTTGATGGCAGATTTGGTTGGCCGCAACATGACCAGGTTCTCCACCTCTTTATGGTCGTAGCCCGTATCCAGCATATCCACTGAAACAGCCACAAGCGGAAGCGGATCGTATTTGAACTGGTCAATGATTGGTCTTGGATTGCCATTGTTGGTGTAACAGGTAATTTTCTTTGCGTATTCCTGGCGCACCTGTGAGGGTGAGCGGTTTATCTGTCCGGCAATGCAAAGGGAGTCATCATCTGTCAGAAGCCGGTTGAAGAGGCGGACAAGAATGGAAGCCTGTTTTTCCGAGACCGCAAATACGATGGTTTTTCTGGGGCGTTCTTTCGCACGCTCGGCATCCGCCGCGAAGTACTCCTGAATGATTGTTTTCAGCCGGTCTTCGGATTCAACATCACGCCCCCATGCGCCGGGCTTGATTTCCTCCCCTTCCCATTCAGCGCCCTCGTAGGTAAGGACGCTTTCGGCGTGGTAGATGCAATAGTTACTCAAATAACCACGGTTGATTGCTTTTTGAATGCCGTATTCAAAAGTGGGACGTCCCACCTTTTTCGCCGCGTTCCAACAATCGAAAAATATATAGGTATTGCGCACCAGGCGCTGCTCATGTTCGCTGATCCAGCGAAGTTCCCCGGGGTTGGGCGTAGCGGTCAGGCCGATGTGAATAGCGTCAAAGTGACCGAGAGTGGCACGGTGAGTGTTGTAGATGGAACGGTGGCATTCGTCGGTCACGACAAGGTCAAAGTAAGCATGCCCGAAACCGTTCGAGCCAAGCTGACCTGCAATGGTGTCGAGCGTTCCGACCACGATCTGGCCTTCCAGGCTGCGCTTGCCTCCGTACAGGATGACGGCGGGCCAGTCGCGGAGATAGTCGTCAAAAGTCTCCTTAGCCTGCTTGGCAAGTTCGATTCGATCTACAAGAAACAGGACGCGGGAAATGACAGCGGCCTGGAACCAGCGTTTCATCAGCATGGCTATGGTAAGGGTCTTTCCGGTGCCCGTAGCCATCTCGAAAAGCATCCTGCGGCGGCCGCTTACAAGGGCATCGTCGGCCTTTTTCAGGCATTTCAATTGATAAGGCCGCGTTTCAATTTCTTCCCCTTTGAAGGTGAGCCGGCCGGGGTACGGAATGACGCTCAATGACTCCTGCAGAGAGCCCTTGCGATGAACCTTGATGTTGGCTCGTCGCTCCAGGTCAGCCTGTGAGGGCATACCTATGATTGGTCGAGCGTCACCGTCTGTATGATCCCAAAAGTAGTGTTCCTGTCCATTGCTTAGAATGATGAATGGCGCGCCAAGAGATTGTGCGTAATCGCGAGCCTGTTCCTTGGCCGTATAAGGGTCAACAGCAAAACGCTTGGCCTCAATGACCGCCAGTGGACGTGTGCGGGAGTCCTTGAGAAGATAATCCGCCCGACCATCCGATGACGCCTCTTCAGTGGATACTTGAGCTTTATTGGTGATAGTCCAGCCCGCCGCCTCAAGCAGCTTATCAATCAACATCCTGGCATCGGCCTCGGTACTCATGATTTATCCTCAAGACGTTTCAGCTTTCCCTGCTTTATCATCTTTTCGCAAAAGGCGGCGAAATGCACCCGCGCCAACTTAAACGGCGTTGTCTTTCCGTTTTCCCAGCGGTTGATCGTAGCAAAGCTCACTCCCAACTCGTGGGCCAGATCTTCCTGACTGATCCCCAGTTGCCTGCGAACGTCCTTTACCAATTCCGGGAATGTTTTGGGATTTCCGGGCATTCCAAGATCCTTTAGTTGTCTTTCTATGCGCTTTTTTCCGCACTGCGCCTAAGCAGGCGTTTTATCCACCCTGGCCGCATATGGAAAACACATATATAACAGGTGCTATGCCACGTGCAAGAGAAATCCTCATGGTGAGTTGCGGGAGATCGCTGTTACTTCCGCCAAGTAAATCTCGGCAAGCTTCTGAGCAGATAACCCAAGGCGGGCTCATAACTCATTCAGAAGTTATCAGTTGGCCCCGTTTCTTAGCACTCCTGCAAGCTCTTCCAACTTTCTCACCAAATCATTATGACGGTGAACAAACGCGTCGCCTTTGGAACGAATGGCCATTGCCAGTGCATGGGGAATGTTAAGGGCCTTGTCACTTCTCAATTTATCACGGTAATCCTGTTCATAGTCATTCGATACTCGTAGCGTCCAATTCGAGTCATTTACTGAACCCGGCCTGTTATATACCTCTTTCATTCCAAACAGATCTGCAAAGAAAACCATAATGTTGCGCGCTGGGCTTGCAAAAATATCGGCAAACATTGCCTGCGCGAACTTCTCGGGACTGTTCGCCAATTCACGTGAAAAGGCTTCTCTGGCATTGGCCTCGGGGATGAGTCGTTCGGCTAAATAACCGGCATGGCGTTTCATCCTGTCCGTGCTTTTCCAATCCTCGACTATCCGCCATATGGGTTGCGTATCATGGGTACCGACCATGATCCAATCTTCGGGCCCGGCATTTTCGCTGCGGTAGACATCCGTTGGATTTTCCGGGTCTGCCTTCTGCGTTACCCTGAATCGGCCGATTCCATATTTTTCCATGACCTTTTGCAGGGGAACGGGCAGGGTGCTCAGGACTTCAAACAAAATGTCCGACACCTTGCAGCCATGCTTTTTTGCTGATGCAATTATGGCGTCGACAATCACGCTATATCGATTAACTTGATCCGTGGCGAGCGTTACTACCGAGTCCTCGGCATATCTCGGAATATTTGGATCAGGATTCAGTTCGCTCTCTGCCACAATGGTATACTGTTTCAGACCGGGATGGTCTGCAAGGTGGGGAGAAGAAAAAAGCCGCGCTCCATGTTGAACGGCGCTGTATTGATCTCCGTAATCCGGTTGATACACCCATGGGCAGACAAGTCCGTGGGGGTGGTCGATCCTCAACCCATCAAATTCAGCAAGCATCTTATCAAGCCATGCGTTAATGAGCTTGAGCACAGGGCCGGGCAGTCTACCACCATTTCCCAGGCTCCCCCATTCCCGGTCAAAGTACTGGCCAGGATCCAGCACAGGATAGTGCCACGGCTGGCCTTCCAGATTGGTCCGGCTCGGGGGTGCGCCCATCCGATAACCTTTTAGGAACAGCGATTGGTATTTCCATTCGTCTCGAGGTGAAAAACCAACCTGGCGATCGCCGTATAACTTAATGCCCAGCCTTTTGGCATGTTCTCGCAGCTCTCTGTGTTGCTCATGCACAATGAACTGAGAGAATTTATAAAACCCAATGGCATCCGAATGCCTATCTTTGATTTCCTGGACACGCTTCTCAAGCAGATGCCGTTCATAATGGTCATTGCCGAACAGACACTGATCCAGGGGATTTGATCGCCACGTTCGCCAATTATAGCTCCCATGCTCACCACTCAGGGCTTCATAGACGGCGTCTTTTTCCACCCAGTGATGGTGATCCCTCTTAAAGTTCTCAAATTCTCGGCTAAGTGCCCTGATGATTTTCTCGTCTTGTCCTGAAAGCGTTCCTGATTCGAGTTGTCGCGTTTTTGCTCTAAAGTTTGCATAGGCTTCGTCCAGCGCCCTTCTCTGAGCGTCATAAATGTATTGGTACTTCACCCTGTTTATATTATGGTGAGGCTTTGAGGTCACAAGTTCATTAAAAGTGGTTTCGCTTAAAATGCCGGCCCATTTATTGGTATCGTAAGCTAATGAATCAAGAGCAATTGAGAGGATGTTTTTTGAAAAGATTGTTCCTTCGTAGGGAGATTGGTTTGTTTTGGTAGTTTGCCCCTGCGGTCCCAATTGAATAACATTGAACCCCAACTCCTTTGTAAAACGGATAAAGTCAGCGCCTCCTCGTGAGTAAGGGGTCCCCCTTCCCGTGTCATGGTCTGAAATGCTCGGGAAACTCTGGTCATGTATGATCAACGCGACATGTTCTTTACCCAAGACCCGTAGGGCTTCTGAAACATATTTTTGATACTCACCGGTTGTGTTGAAAATCAACTATTCGCAGCTCCTTTATGATCATTCCTCCCTCTCTGTTTCATTCCTTTTATTATCATACCACAATAGGTAATCCACGACAAAGATGCAAGGGCCTACGTCTTTTCATCTTCTTTGGCCGGGCCTTCGGAACGCTCGGCATGCAGGATTTTAAACTCCAGGGGCCGCGTGCTGTCGATATGCACATCCCTCTGCGGGAACGCGATGACAATGCCGGCTTCGCGGAACAACTCATTAATGCGGAATCTAATGTCGCTTTCAATTTGCTTCCGGTCCATCATATGAGTCATGCTGATCCAAAAATAGACATCAAAAACGAGAGAGTTGTCACCGAAGTCGTTGAAAAAAACGAAGGGTTCAGGCCGTTCGAGCGTTCTCTTGTGTTCATGTGCCGCCTTAATTAAAAGGCGCTCAACATCACGGACCGGAGAGCCGTAGACCACGCCGACCGTGACGTTTGACCGGATGAGTTGATCCGAAAGGGTCCAATTCGTGATATGCCTTTCCAGAAAGTGGCTATTCGGGACAAGAACGCGGATGTTGGCCGGTGTTCGAATTCGAGTGCACCGCGCGCCGATTTCCTCGACTATTGCAAAGCTTTGTTCCATTTCGATGAGGTCGCCGATTCTGATGGGGCGCTCTGCCATGATAATGAAGCCGCTGATAAAATTGTTGATAAGGTTTTGGGCGCCAAAGCCCACGCCAATCGCGATAGCGCCGCCGAGAAACGTAAAGGCCGTGAGAGGGATATTAACTATGTGCAGACTAAAAAGAACCACCAATAAAAAGGCAAGGTAATGGATCATTTTTTCAAGTGCGGCAGCAGCGCTTGCCTCAAGGCGCATGCGAGGCAGGAGGCGACCCCTTATTACCCGTGAAAGATACTTGAGCATGAAAAGGCCAAAAACAAAGATGAACAGGGCGACCACAACCTTTCTCACGGTTACTGCCTGGTCATCAATCACCCATAGCTCAAAGTTCCAGACGTTTTTTGCCTTGCCCGACACTGCCGTTAATGTCTTCCAGAATGCAATGGACTCCCCTGCTGCCGCGGTAATTTCGTCAAAAAGTCTCTGGTTCACACGCTGTGTGACCAGCAGCAGTGCCAAGTATTCGACGCGCCGCTCGGCCAGCTTTCGAAGCGCCTGGATCTGTTCCTGTAAATGTTGTTTAATTTCAACATGTACGGCCTTCTCTGAGGCCTGTTTTTCCAAGGCGGTAATCTGGGATTGTAAGCTGATATCATAGGTCTGGTGCAAGGCCAAGATACGGTCAATACCGTATATCTGGGTTTGGACCTCTTTCAGCCACGCCTCAAGTTGTTCATTGCCCACTTCGGCCTTGATGAGTTCATAGCGTCTTTTCCACGCCTGTTCCCTCTGGTTGAGAAGATGCACCATATGCTCGGTCTGTTCCAGAACCCGTTGACACGTTTCGCGCCACGCCTCTCGCGCTTTAAGAAAAGCGGCTGCAATAGCCCGCTCGGTTTCATTCTTCGCGTTCGGTTCCCTTTTCTGGGCCAGGAGCCACGCCTCTTCCACCTGTCGCTGCTCCCGCATCAGTCTGCCCTGACGTTCCTGTAATTCCGCCCGTTCTCTTTCAAAATCCTGTAAGCGCTTTTGCAGGTCAGCCTCGTCAAAATGGAGATGGGCGCGAACCCACGTAATGCTCTGTCGCGCAATGTCTGTTTTCAATTCTGCAAGCCGGATTTGTGTCTGAAGGTTTTCAAGTCTTGTTTTCAGGAAATCAAGGGCTGTTTGCGCTAATTCGAGATTCAACTTGCCCTGTTCAAAATCCCATTTAGGCTTTGTTCCGTTTTTGAGGGCTTCAGTCCGCTCTAATTGGTCCCTGAGGCCGCGCATGGTCTTTTCCGCTTCCTCGCGCCTTGATCTGGCATCTTGTAGTGCCTTTTCCGCAAAGCTTTTTTCGGATTGAACCGTTTCCTTTTCTTGTGAAGCGGCGGCTATTTGATCGAGGATCTGGTCATAAAACCCCAGGGAGTATGGCGGCCTTTCGGAAAGTTCGATCTGTTGCTGCGTCTTTGCTTTATCGCTCAAAAGGGACTCTTCCTTGTCCAGTGTCGCCCGCCTTTTAAAGGAGGTAAGGAGACGTTGATGCGTTGCCAGAATTTCCCGGAGTTTGGTGGTGCGCGCCTGCATGTCGAAGAGTGACACACCGAACTGCTGTGCCGCGTGCTCATTTTCAGCAGCTTCGCTGGCCTTTATTCGCTCTTTCACTTCCGCAACCTTATTTTCTAATACGTCGGAAGAGATATCAGGCGAATCTTTTCCATTGGAGACTTTTTGCAATGGTTTTTCGGTTGCATGTGCCGGCGGTATTCCTGCCCACAAGGCTATGACAATAATGAGAGAAAAAACGACGCAAAAGCGGGCCCATCCTTTTCCCAGGAGAACCTTAAGCTCGCCTTGCCAGGGACAGTTTTCTTTTATTCGGTTTTTATTATATATATGGTTCATGGTTATCCCCCAAAAAATGTTATGCACTTGAGGCAGTTTTAAAATTCGCAAGCCTCACACCGGAATAATTACCACAAAACAAATGGAGAGGGAAGAATTGGTTGCACACAGAAGGCCTGGAACAATAATACTTTGAAAAGGTTGCAAAGTATGATATTATAAAAATAGTATGTTTTTCAGTTAATTAATTCACTTTCACATCCGCGCCGCCAGACTTTTTTCAGACTTTGCCGTTTCTTAATTTCTTTTGGGGTTACCTTCCCGCGGAAAGCTACGGAAAGGTTTATGAAGCGAAAGGGGTGACACTTTGAACCTTGACGGAAGAAAAAGGGTGGTCATAGAGAACGTAACGCCTGAAATCAATGGGGGACGTTTTTCCATCAAACGCGCCATTGGCGAAAAAGTGATTGTCCGAGCAGATATTTTTGCCGACGGCCATGATGACGTGTCGGCATGCCTTCTCTACCGAAAGACCCACGAAACGTCGTGGCGCGAAGTGTCGATGAAAATGGGAGCAAACGATCGGTGGGAGGGGATGTTCACGATTGAAGAGCTGTGCATGTACTATTACACGGTGCAGGGGTGGATTGATCGCTTTGCAACGTGGCAAAAGGACGTGCGGAAAAAGATAGATGCGGGCCAGGACATCAGCGTAGATATTCTGACCGGTACTGAATATATAAGCAGCGCGGCAAAGAGGGGAACAGGGAACGATACAAGAAGATTAAAAGAACTTTCAAGTCTGCTCAGAGAAGAAAAAGACATATCGCGTGCTTCCTCCCTTGCCTTGGGCCGGGAACTTGCCGAGTTGATGAACAGATATCCTGACAAGAGCACAACAACTACCTATGATAAGGAACTCTGTGTTGTTGTTGACAGGAAAAGAGCGATCTTCAGCGCCTGGTATGAGCTGTTTCCGCGATCGACGAGTCCTGAGGCAGGTCGTCCCGGAACGCTGAAAGACTGTGAACGCCTTGTCCCTGAAATAGCGCAGATGGGGTTTGATGTGCTCTATTTACCCCCCATTCACCCTATTGGAAAGACTCACAGGAAAGGAAAGAACAATGCGCCGACCGCCCAGGCGGATGACCCAGGGAGTCCATGGGCAATCGGGTCTGAGGAAGGTGGGCATAAATCGATTTATCCTTCATTGGGAACTATCGAGGATTTTGAGCGGCTTATAGAGAAGGCCGACGAGTTCGGCATTGATATAGCCATGGATTTGGCGTATCAGTGCTCTCCTGATCATCCGTATGTACAGGATCATCCTGAGTGGTTTACAAAACGCCCTGACGGCACAATTCAGCATGCTGAAAACCCTCCAAAGAAATACGAGGATATCGTTCCGTTCAATTTTGAAACGGAGCAATGGATGGAGCTGTGGGAAGAGCTCAAAAGCATTGTCCTGTTTTGGATTGAAAGGGGGATTCGGATATTCAGGCTCGACAATCCGCATACAAAGCCCTTTGGATTCTGGGAATGGCTGATCAGAGAAATAAAGAACGAGTGTCCCGAAGTGATTTTTCTCTCTGAGGCTTTTACGCGACCAACAGTCATGAATCGTCTCGCCAAGGTCGGGTTTACGCAGTCATATACTTATTTTACCTGGCGGAATACAAAGCAGGAACTGATAGAATACCTTGACCACCTGATACATAGCGATGTTCGAGAATATCTGAGGCCTAATTTCTGGCCCAACACGCCTGATATCCTTCCGGAGTACCTGCAATACGGAGGACCTCCCGCGTTTATGATCAAACTTGTGTTGGCCGCCACACTTTCTTCCAACTACGGTATCTTTGGCCCTGCTTTTGAGCGCGGCGTTAATGAGGCATTGCCGGGAAAGGAAGAGTATCTGAATTCAGAAAAATATGAGATCAGGCATTGGGACTGGGAGAAACCCGGCACGCTTAAGGAACTGATTGCAGCCGTCAACAGGATAAGAAGGGAAAACCCTGCTCTCCAAACCACGTGGAACGTAAAGTTCTACGATGTGAGTAATGAATATCTCCTCTGCTACGGAAAGGCAGCCGAAGATCTCTCCAATATCATCCTTGTAGTGGTCAATTTGGACCCGTACCATACGCAGCACGGCTGGATAAGCATTCCCAGCGGTGAATGGAAGATGGACCCTCATCAGCCGTATCTTGCCCATGATCTGATCACCGACTACAAGTATATATGGCATGGAGAGCGAGACTACGTAGAAATCAATCCTTCTCTTATGCCCGCGCATATATTTCGCATACACAGAAAGTTGCGGAGGGAGGCTGATTTTGATTATTTTATGTAACACTCCTGGAACAGATGGAGCAATTGGATCAAATTAGGGGGCAACATAACATTATGGGTACCACGTACTTTGAACCCGACCCTTTATGGTACAAGGATGCGATTATCTATCAACTCCACATAAAGGCGTTTTGCGACGGGACAGGGGACGGCATAGGCGACTTTAAGGGGCTGAAAAACAAGCTCGACTATCTTGAAGGACTTGGCGTTACCGCCCTTTGGCTCCTCCCCTTTTATCCCTCTCCACTCCGAGACGACGGGTACGATACCGCAGACTATATGAGGGTGCACCCTGATTATGGGACCTTAAAAGATTTTAAGGCTTTTCTCAAGGCAGCCCACGAACGCGGTATCAGGGTAATTACCGAACTGGTGTTGAACCATACCTCAAATGAGCATCAATGGTTTCAGCGGGCTCGGAAGGCAAAGCCGGGCTCCAGGGAGCGAGACTACTACGTGTGGAGCGACACCCCGGACAGGTATAGAGACGCGCGCATTATTTTCACCGATTTTGAGACATCGAACTGGACATGGGATTCCATAGCTGGTGCATATTACTGGCACAGGTTTTACGCTCACCAGCCCGACCTGAATTACGATAACCCCGAAGTGCAGAAAGCAATGTTGCGGGCCATTGACTTCTGGTTTTCCATGGGTGTGGACGGCGTGCGCCTGGATGCGGTGCCGTATCTCTATGAGCGCGAAGGGACAAATTGCGAGAACCTACCCGAAACTCATGCATTTTTGAAGAAATTGCGGGCTCATGTGGATACAAAATTCAAGGATAAGATGCTCCTGGCAGAGGCCAACCAGTGGCCTGAAGATGCCGCCGACTACTTTGGGAACGGTGATGAATGTCACACGGCGTTTCATTTTCCTTTGATGCCGCGTATGTTTATGTCGCTCCATATGGAAGACAGCTTCCCGATCATCGATATCCTCAGAACAATCCCTTCCATACCAGACGTATGCCAATGGGCCTTATTCTTGCGCAATCACGACGAATTGACCCTTGAGATGGTAACCGATGAAGAACGGGACTACATGTATCGAGTATATGCAAAGGACCCTCGGGCAAAGATTAATCTCGGAATTCGCCGCAGGCTTTCTCCATTGCTCGGGAACAACAGGGGCCGAATAGAGCTTATGTACATACTCCTGCTCTCTTTTCCGGGAACTCCCGTAATCTACTACGGTGATGAGATCGGCATGGGGGACAACTACTATCTTGGCGACAGAAACGGTGTGCGAACCCCCATGCAGTGGAATGCAGACAGGAACGCAGGATTCTCGAAGGCAAATCCTCAAGAGCTTTATCTTCCGGTAATCATCGACCCGGAATATCGCTATGAGGCAGTTAATGTTGAAACCCAGGAGCGGAATTCCTCCTCTCTTCTCTGGTGGATGAGAAGAGTGATTGCTATGCGAAAGCGGTTTTCATGTTTCAGTCGCGGTACGCTCGAGATCGTTCCGTCCAATAACCTGAAAGTCCTGTCGTTTACCCGACAGTACCGGGATGAAACCATTCTTGTTATAGCCAACCTTTCACGATTTTCCCAGCATGTTGAGCTTGATCTTTCAAGGTATGCAGGATGCATCCCCGAGGAGGTGTTCAGCCGGAATACGTTTCCGTCCATCAAAAAGACGCCTTATATGCTTGCATTAGGACCGCACAATCACTACTGGTTTCTTTTACACAAGGAAGAGGACGTGGCCGGCGTTGGTGAAGCAACTTTGGAGCCGGTCGTGAACGTGAAAGGGACATGGGAAACCATCCTTCAAAACAAGCAAAGGGAGGAATTCGAAAGGCTGATTCTTCCAGGGTACTTAAAGCGTTGCCGCTGGTTTGGTGCAAAGGGGAGAGTTATTCGCAGTACCAAGATTAAGGAAGACATCCTTATTCGCAACGATGCTGCTGCGTGCCATGTCCTCTTGGTCGAGGTAGGCTACCGTGAGGGAGAGGATGAGTGGTACCTTCTCCCTTTGTCGTTTGCGGCGGAGCCTGAATCGAACAAAATAATAGAGGAATTTTCCCAGGGGATCATTGCTCGTCTGCATGTGGAAGACACGGAAGGGGTTCTGTATGATAGTACGTATGATCAAGCATTTCATAAGGCGCTCCTTAACACTATTGCCCACAGAAGAAAGGTAAAAGGTAGAAACGGTGACCTGATAGGACTGCCGGGAAAGCAATTCAGACACCTGTTAGGCACAAAGGAATCCGACACAGCTTCTCGGGCGCTTAAGGCGGAGCAAAGCAACACTTCCATCATCTATGATGATCGATTGTTTCTGAAGCTGTATCGACGATTGGACGAAGGCGTACACCCTGATTGTGAAATTGTACGATTCCTCACGGAGGAAACGGCATTTTCCAATGTTCCGCCGTTCGCAGGCGCTGTTGAATACCGACAGGAAGGCTCGGAGCCGATTACGGTAGCACTCCTTCAGGGCTTTGTCTCGAATATCGGAGATGCCTGGACTTATACCCTTGATGTGGCGGCCAGGTACTTTGAACGGGCGTTATCGAAAAAGGAAGAAGCAAAGGATATTGTAAGGCCCGGTGATTCGTTCTTAGATGTTGATCCATCTCGTATTCCCGCTTTAATGGAGGAGTTGATCGGTGGATTGTACCTTGAGCTGGCGTCTCTTTTGGGAAAGCGAACCGGAGAGCTTCATCTCGCCCTTGGATCACGGTCTGACGTGGAGCCGTTTGCACCCGAACCTTTTTCCCTCCTCTATCAGAGGGCGGTGTATCAATCGATGCAGAGTCTGGTTGCCCGAACAATGAAGTCATTGTCCGACAACCTTAAACTAATCCCGGAGCATGTCCGGGATGAAGCACAAGCAGTTTTATCTGCGGAACAAGAAATCGTTCGTCGAATGCAAAAGATTTTAGAGAAAAAGTTTTCCGCGATGAAGATTAGAATTCACGGCGATTATCATTTGGGCCAAGTGCTGTATACAGGGAAAGACTTTGTGATTATGGACTTTGAAGGGGAGCCGGCACGGCCTTTAGGCGAACGGAGGTTGAAACGGTCGCCGTTGCGAGACGTGGCAGGTATGATCCGGTCGTTTCATTATGCCGCCCATGGTGCACTTTTCTTGCGCTCCTCCTTTCGTCCCGAGGATGTAGCGCTTCTTGAATTATGGGTTGAGCCTTGGTGTTATTATATAAGCGTCATATTTTTGCATTCCTATCTAAATACCGTAGGCAAGGCTTCTTTTCTCCCTCAGGAAAGAGACGAACTGGAAATTCTCCTGCATACGTTTTTCCTTGAAAAAGCAGTGTATGAACTCGGCTATGAAATGAACAATCGCCCGGACTGGGTCATTATTCCTCTACGAGGAATACAAAGCATTATGAAACGCTCTTAAGGAAATCATGGAGTTGATAACATGGTCAAAAAGGCAAAACAGACAGCACAGGGAGTGATATACGATACAACGCCGTTGACCGATTACGATATTCATCTCTTCAACGAGGGGAACCATTTCCATATCTTTGAGAAATTGGGTTCCCACCCGATGACCGAAAATGGGGTCCACGGTACCTCGTTTGCCGTTTGGGCACCCAATGCAGCGCAAGTATCGCTTATCGGTGATTTTAACGAGTGGGACACCGGCGCGCATCCCCTCAAAGCGATGCCGGGCGGTTCGGGTGTCTGGGAAGGATTTATTCCAGGCGTTGGTAAGGGTACTCTTTACAAGTATCACATCGTTTCTCGGCAGGAAAACTATACCGTTGATAAGGGAGATCCGTTTGCGTTTTACTGGGAAATCTCACCTAAAACTGCTTCTGTTATTTGGGACCTTGACTATGAGTGGCACGACGAAGCGTGGATGAAAGAGCGCTACAAGGAGAATAGTCTTGATGCTCCCCTCTCAATTTATGAGGTCCATCTCGGCTCCTGGCGGAGAGTCCCCGAAGAAGATAACAGATTTCTTACTTATAGGGAATTAGCTCCCTATCTTGCTGACTACGTAAAGGATATGGGATTTACGCACGTAGAGCTCTTGCCGGTAATGGAGCACCCATTTTACGGCTCCTGGGGATATCAGGTCGTTGGTTACTTTGCTCCCACAAGCCGTTATGGGACGCCGCAGGATTTTATGTATCTGATCGACTATCTTCATCAGCATGGCATTGGAGTGATTCTGGACTGGGTCCCGGCGCACTTCCCTTCAAATGAGAATGGACTTGTCTATTTCGACGGCACCCATCTTTATGAACATGCGGATCCTCGGAAAGGGTTTCATCCTGACTGGAAGAGTTATATTTTCAATTACGGCAGAAACGAAGTGCGTAATTTTCTCATCAGCAACGCACTCTTTTGGCTCAAGAAATATCACATAGACGGACTCAGGGTAGACGGGGTGGCATCAATGCTCTACCTTGATTATTCCCGCAAACAGGGTGAATGGATTCCCAATCAATATGGCGGCCGTGAAAATCTTGAAGCAATCGAGTTTCTAAGGCACTTTAATGAGGTCGTCTACAGCGATGTCCCCGATGTCCAGACCATAGCCGAAGAATCAACAGCATGGCCCATGGTCTCCCGCCCCCTTTATGTGGGGGGCCTCGGATTTGGCATGAAGTGGAATATGGGCTGGATGCATGATACGCTCGATTATTTCTCCAAGGACCCCGTGCACCGGAAGCATTACCACAACCAGCTCACTTTTAGCATCATGTACGCGTTTTCTGAAAACTTCGTACTCCCGCTTTCTCACGACGAGGTTGTGCACGGAAAGGGGTCTCTTTGGGGGAAGATGCCGGGAGACCACTGGCAGAAGCATGCCAACCTCCGCCTTCTCTTAGGCTACATGTACACCCATCCCGGAAAGAAACTGTTGTTTATGGGCGGAGAGTTTGGAGAAACAACCGAGTGGAATCACGATAGGAGCTTAGACTGGCACCTCCTTGAACACCCCTTGCATCAGGGAACACAGAGATGGGTAAAGGATCTTAACCATTGCTACAGAAGCGAGCCCACACTGCATGAACGCGACTTTGACCCCGAGGGCTTCGAATGGATCGATTTCAGCAATTGGGAGCAAAGTGTTATAAGCTTCACGAGAAAGAGGAAAACTACTGACGAGATAATCCTCGCTGTCTGCAATTTCACCCCGGTTCCGAGACACAACTACAGAGTAGGTGTTCCGAGACGCGGCTTTTGGAAGGAGATACTAAACAGCGACGCAAAGCACTATGGAGGAAGCGGGGTCGGCAATTTCGGAGGAGTACACGCAACGCCGATACCATCACACGGAAGGTATTCTTCCCTCTTGCTTACCTTGCCGCCGCTTGGTATCGTGTGCTTCAAGAGTGAAGAAAATCAAGGGCGATGACTTCGTAAAAAGTCCAAAATATCACGCAAAGCCGCTAAGGGCGCAAAGTGTTTTCTTTAATAACAACACGTTATCTTCGCGGGCTTTGCGTCTTTGCGTGAGAAATCGACCTTTCGCGAATCCGTCAAACCTGAGTGTTTACTAAAATGTCGGAGGGTATATATGTTCAAAAAAATTTTGATCCTGTTGGTGCTCCCCTTGGTCCTTTTGGGCTGGAAAGAAACCGCCTTTGCCGGTGCGGACAAACCCTTAATGTGCTCCGATCAGAACGGGAATGACGTTGAAAAAAAACTTGAGCATCTCAAAAAGCAATTCGAGCAATTCTCAGAGAGCTTAAAGGGTATCCCGGAGAGCGAGGAGTTCAAGAAGCTTAAAAAGGAATTGGACCGTCTGACAGAAGAGTTGCAACGTTCGGGCGAGACGGCGCGGGAAAAGATAGAAAAGGAGTTATTGCCACGGCTTAAACAGGAGATGGAAAAGCTCAGAGAACGGTTACGAGAATTGAAACCGGAGGAGGAAAGCACGCCGTTGGAAATTTAGATAAAAAAATTAGAAAGAACGAATTTTAATCCTCTTACGGCATGATTATATGGACTTTATTTTCTGCAATCCACTGATCAAGTTTTTTACGAAGCCATCGCTTAAAGTGCATCCGCGGTATTGGCATGAGAATCAGCAGCCCGGCAATATCCGTAATGAGCCCCGGAGTCAGCAAAACAATACCTGCAATAAAGATTAGCATCGCGTCTATCATTTCTTCTGCCGGCACTTCTCCACGCGACATAGATTCCCTGATACGCATCATAGACCTAATCCCTTGAAGCCTTGCCAAGTAGGCGCCCAAAAAACCCGTTCCGATAACAATAAGTATAGTTGTAAAGGCGCCCAAATAGTGACCGATCTTGATCAGCAAATAGAGTTCGGTGATCGGGATTAACGTAAAGGCTAAAAAGAGTCTCAATAACATAATTTATACCTGCCTTAGCAAAATTGATGGTACTACTCTTACCAGAATTCTTTAACAAAAACACCCATAAAATTTACGACATAATATCCCTTGCCTGTAAATTCTCAGACTGGTATGTATCAAGCCAAGGCTAAAAGAACGTAAGTTTTTATCTCACCGCAAAGACGCAAAGAGCGCAAAGTTTTAAAAGCCATAGGCAATTTTTTTATATTGAGTCTTTCTTTGCGTCCTTTGCGCCTTTGCGGTGAATTACCAGAATAACACAAAGGGATTAAAGCGCTGTTGTGGGAAAAGATTCTGAGTTCATGATGTATGAAATGAAGTTTGTTCGTAACTCAACCGGTATAGGTTATTTTTCCTGTGTGCCTGCCAACGACATGGGTGTTGATGAAATAATCGAATATCTTCGAGATCATCCCAATGACCAGTTTATGCACAATTATTTATTGTTCCGGCTGGTTGAATTTGATGAAGATGAGCTTGACACGCTAATCAAGGCGAAAAAAGACGACTATCTGCTCCTGGCGGCAGTCTACGAAACATCCATTTTATACGATGGATTTCATGCTATTCGAAAAAAAATTGAACAAGGGGATTTAGAGAAATTAGCCCGGCATACTCCCTTGATGTTTATAAGATGGGCATTAGATAAGAACTGTACTTCTCGTTGTTATTGGATGGATCTGTTTTCTGAAAATGTTTACAACCACACTCCCTTGCCTTACCCGGAAGATGTCGAATTCCCCATCCCGTTTGATTTCAAAGGCATTAATGAGGACGAAAAAAAACTTATCCATATCAGGGATGTTTCCTCGCAATCAAACGGTAAGTCATTTAATGTCGGGATATCTTTGAGAACTACAACGGCAAAAGCAACCGTGGAAAAAATCTTGAACAGGCTGACAGCCGTTAACCTGCTGACCGAAACGGAAAAGAGAACGGTAAGATCTCTTAGCCCCTATGCATTCGAAAGATCGTGGAACCTGGATCTGCGGGTGTCAACCGGTAGGAACAGATGGAGGCTGACAGGCCCTCAGGCCAGTTACGGAAAAGGCGTGGAAGAAGATGGGGCAAGGGCCTCTTATTTGATGGAGATGGTTGAAAGATACTCGTCTTTTGCAAGTTTTTCCAACAACGAAGTCATCGGATATAATAAAAGATTTAATCTCGTCAAATCAAGCTACACTCAATTAAAAGTCAAAGGATTTGATGCCCTGGATCCAAATATTATGAACCTTGAGGTCCCCTATGGGGATCAAGAATTATATTGGATTGCTGGTGAAGAGCGTGAAGAGAATGAGAGCCGTGAGATTTACGTGCCGGCACAACTTATCTTTTTATTTTGCAATCTTGATGAAATCAGCCTTACCAGCGGAATATCGTCGAACGGTCTGGCGGCCGGGAACACCCTGGACGGGGCCAAGCTGCATGCCTTAATAGAGTATATAGAGAGGGACTCAGAAAGGGTTGCGCTCTATTCTCAAGAAAGGTGTTTCTTGTTGGAAGCGGAAGATCCGGCAGTAAACCGTACCTTGAACGCCTGTAAGAAGAAGGGCCTTAATATCCAATTCTTAGACATGACTTCTGATCTGGGAATTCCTTGCTACAAGGCCTTTGTGCAGACGGTACGCGGCGCAATTTTTAAGGGTTGTGGAGCGGACCTGAACGGAAAAATTGCGGCAGCCTCTGCATTGACTGAGTTGGCGTATCCGACCTTCGTCAAATCGGCGCCACCTCCTACAGGACTAAAGACTGTTAAATACGAACAGCTTCCCAGTTATTCCTCGGGCGATGTCAGTCAGGACCTGCGCATGCTCGAAAGATTCTTGCTGTTGAATGGCTTTAAACCCATCTATGTGAATCTTACAAGAAAGGACTTAGACATACCTGTGGTAAGGGCAATAATACCGGGATTGGAATTGATGGCTGTATTGGATAGGTTTTCCAATTTCAGCAAAAGACAATTCAGAAATTATTTAAACCTAAGTTGAGCGATTGAAGAATTAAGGGATTGCGAATTATAAGGTGCGGAGTGCTCTTATGCCCATCCCAAAATTTCCCGAATTCAAAACTCTTGGAATTGAAGACAGGGATGAAATTGAATCCTGTTTCAGACGGTCAAATCCGACCAACTCTGAATCCACCTTCACCAACCTTTTCATGTGGCGGCTCAGCTATCATTTCCAGGTTTCGATGGATCTGGACAAGCTGTTGATTCTCGCTTCTCCCGAAGAAAGAGCGCCTTTCTTTCTCCCGCCGGCAGGAGATGATATACGCGCCGAAGACTTTAAGTCATTGCTTGGCTTCATGCAAGATAAAGGCTGGAGTCCACGAATCAAAAGTGTTCCAAAAGATATGATAGACCGAAGTCGGCTCTGGGAGGACGACTATTTCAACATCCGCTATAACAGGGATGACTCGGATTACGTATATCTTACTCAAAGCCTTATTCCCCTGTCAGGGAGAAAATTCCACAAAAAGAAAAATCACCTGAATCAGTTTCTCCAAAATAATTCCTTTATTTTCGAGCCCCTTTCGGAAAAAAACAGGAAGGGTTGCCTTGAAATGGAGGAGTCATGGTGTGATTTTAGAAAATGTGATGAGCGGCCCGGATTGATGCGTGAAATGATTGCCGTTAGAGAGGCATTGAACAACATGGAGAACCTGTCGTGTACGGGAGGGGTGATACTGATCGACGGCAAAATAGAGGCTTTTAGCCTTGGTGAGGCATTAAACAACGACACGGTGGTAGCGCATGTTGAGAAGGCCAACCCTAATATTCGGGGGCTCTACGTGGCGATTAACCAGCAGAGCTGCGAGCACCTCTGGGCTGATTTTACTTATATCAACCGTGAACAGGACCTGGGAGAAGAAGGGCTCAGAAAGGCAAAACTTTCCTACAATCCATCGCATTTAGTAGAAAAGTATACGATCACGCCTCGCTGATCTTCCGTTATCAAGATAAAGGTCTCATCAAGTAAAGCGGTAGTACACTGCTGAAAGAATCGCCCATGCCAGGACAACGATGGTAAGTAGAATACACAGGTTGGCAAGGGACCTGTGGAAAAGGCTTTCCGTCCTCTTTTCCTGATATCCTATGAGGAAACCGAGAACAATCCCGCCAATGATTCCGCCCCCGTGTCCCCAATTATTAATCCCCGGAACCATGACCCCAAACAGAAAGAGTCCGACTACCCATCCTGTAACCTGCTTAAAAAGAGTCTCCCCATATGTGCCCCCGCGACTCTTTCCGTAGTACAGTATAGCGCCGATCAAGCCGCAGATACTGGCGGATGCCCCGATGGTGAAAGGGACGCCGGCCAGATAGGAGACCCAAAATCCAATGACGCCGCTAAGAGTGTACAGGACGATCATTCGGCTCAAACCATATTCTAACAACACCAGAGGCCCTAACTGTCTTAAGGCCATCATGTTGAAAAAAATGTGGAGGATTCCCCCGTGCAGGTAATTAGCCGACACCAGGCTCCACCACCGGTGGAACCGCTCGATGGGAATGGTCCCGGTGGCGCCTAACAGTAATAAGGAGTTATCGGAGGGGGCCAACAATGTTAATGGATTTGCCGATAAACCCAAAGAAATGGGATTAAGCAGAATGGAGATCACAAACAGGACCACATTGGTATATATAATAGTTCTGATTATGTTATCCGGGTTCAGATGAATTAGATTAGATAACGTCTTCTTCCCCCACGACCCTGGTCTGGTTACGCCGCAGTAAGGGCAAACGGGTTCGTCAGCATTAATGAGCTTACGGCAATTGGGGCATAGGATTGAACGTCTTTCGGAATTGTGCATGATAGTTATCTACTTATTAGACAGGATTTACGGGATGATCTGGATAATAATTTAGCGTTACATTCCTAACACACATAGCACCAATCTTGGTTGCTTTCAAGGTTGATGGTTTTGTCGGACTGCCGGGGCCCGATAATTATTAAAGTCAATATTATTATAACCCGGTCTAATGTAAAAGGCGGGGCGAGATGTTAGCGGTTATTTTTTGACCAGCGTCCCGATCATGCACCCGTCCTGCACGGACCTTGTCTCTTTGCGATGATGCCTGGACACTCTTTGATTACTTGGTCCTTATGTTCCTTAAAATGCTCCCAAAATGGATATTGACGGCATTGCAATGGTCTAACTGGATAAATCGAACATTGTTTTTTGGAACATTCAAAAAAGACGCATTCGAAGCCTTGTTCAGTGAAACGTTCTTTGATGGAGAATCTATTGCCAATACGGTTGAGATATGTCCGGATATAATCAACTATATTTGTTTGTAAAAAGGAACAGATTTGCAAAATCTCATTTTGGCTTACCCAAACATTGCCGGATTCGCCACAGCAGCAGTAGCCGGGGCAGCCTTCACATCCACTAGGATCAAAACTGAAATCAAAGCCATCCCTTTGTATAATGCCCATGGGCGTATTAGTTTTTCCTCCTTTAGGATTTGATCGGGTGCAACGCCAACCGTTCTATTCTTGAAATATTGATGTCGCATAACAAAATACTGAGGAGCGGCCCGAGGGGCTTTGGGCTTGCAAAGGGCCCTGCGAATAACCACATCTACTAATTATGGCAAGCATGTCAAAATGTCACGGACATCCCCCTGGGTGCTCCGCACATGCATAAGTTAGAAGCCAACAATATCAAAAGCTTGGAGCTATTCTGTCAAGAATGAAGACCTGACCCTCTGCTGTGTGACCCCTCTACTGTGCACCCCCAAGGGTCCCGGAACCCTGAGTGGTGTGGGGGCCCCCCCGGCTACCCGATTAGGTGATGATTATTGATTGCTCCAATAGGCATGGACTTTTTTCAATTCATTAACCCAACAATCCAAAATATCCGAAGTGTCTCTCCCCAATTTTTCTGCAAGCTCGAAAAATCCAGGTCCCGGCTGCATGTCACCGTGCTTATGAACTACAATAACGGTCAACATTCCCCTTTCCGCTGCATCTTCCTCAGTTGAGACCTCACCAAGAAGATGAAACAAGCGTGGGTCGTGAGCTTCTACACTAATTGCGTGTATTTTCTTGACCAGTTTAGAATAGGGAATCATTCCTCTTAGCTTGGCTCGATCTCTGAGCACTTCCTTTACTTCATTTTTGGCCGACTCCCAGACTGCATCAGAAAACCCGTATTTTGGCATGATGTATTTCCTTAGCACCTAACGATTTGTTATGTGCTTCATTCATTTTTCTGTGAGTCCTTGCCAAAAATAATTGCCAAAAGTTCATGGTTAGCAGGCACCCTAGCTCCTTCTTCAAGAAGTTTTTCACGAGGACGTTCGTTAGCTGGAAGATCCTTAATCTTTCTCATTTTTGTTTTTCAGATTTGGTTGTTACATCAATAATCTGATATTGGTAGGCACTCACAGCTTTAAGTCTTTTATCGTCAAAAATGACATAATTATTGCCATCTGAGATTGAACTTTTATAAATAATTCCATGAAAACCTATATGTTTAAGTAATTCACAAAGGTATTGACTTGAGAGATATTCTAAATTTGCCTCCCGAGGTATTATTGGTTTTGACAACTCATTTCCAAGTAATGTAAGAAATGGTATATTTTTATAAATTAGTTCCAATTCATTTGCTTCAAACGGACTGATAGTCCTTTTAGGATCTCGTAAATCTGCCAGCTCTAAATTACTTTTCATTTGAAATTCTGCAACAGTAACTACTTCACCTTTATGACCCCGAACTTCTGAAATTGCAGTATCAATTGAGGATGCTATATACAAATATGGTATTCCAATAGGATTAGCTCGCCCATATGAAACTAAATCCTTCGGGGGTTTGCCCATCTTCGAAATTTTGAATGGTTTATCAGAAGTATTAATTCTTGCTCTGTAAAATTTTTGGGAACCTTTATTGAGAATTACGCCGATGTATTTACCGAAAGGTTCCAGATCGCTTTTATCGAGAGCATTATTGGGTAAAAATCTATTTCTATGCTTTAATTCTTCTCTGAAAATTTCCCATTGTTCAACATTCTTTTGTTCTTGTAAAAAAACAGGCTTATACTTGACTTTGAATAGATCGCTATTACATGATATTGCTTTTAGTAACTTTTGTTGAGTTTGATTTGCTGTAATCGCAAAAACATTCCAATCAGTTTGTATCAGTTCATTAAGTGCTACTCCATTTTGATCCTTTTCATACAAATCCAAAAGAGGTTCAAATCGGTCAAATAATTCTCCCGGCTTTATTAGTGTCACATTATCTTTTTTACAAAAAGAACATTTCCCTTTTTTGTTACCAAGAGCACGAATATGATTTTGTAAAAAATTGTCTGAAAAACAATTAGGACAGCAATACATATCAACTTTCTCACTTTATTAAGTCTGCAATCAATTCAATATGGTGCTGCATAGAAAGCTTTTTAACATATCCAAGACCTGGGTAATGCTTTTTTTTGTGAAGCTCTAAATATTCAAAGCACGCGCTTGATTTGAAAATAAGAGATTTTGGTTTTTTAATCGCTGTCACTAATTTTTCAAGAGCCTCCAAAAACTTTCCACCAGGGTCGGTCGGAGAATCTGTCTGATCAGAAATGAAATGATAAATAAACATATCATCATCAGTGTCAAGATATGTCAAATGAATGGCAACGGCATAAGCCGGGCCACCGGTCTCAGAATAATCATCACCTACAATTAAATAATCGCCGAATCCATCCACTCCTTCATCAGGAAAAGTAATATGTAAATCTGAAAAATGTTCACTATATGGGTAAAGTGAATTTTTCCTCTGTGGTTTAAAACCGTCCCTTATTAACACCCTTATAATTCCATCTTTCTTCAAATATCTTTGATACAATTTTCCCGCAAATCCATCTATGAAGATATGGCTTTTGATGTTATCATAATTTTTAATGGCACTGGCGACTTCTTTCCCGTTAGTATATCCATAATGCAGAATAGAAAAATTAAAAGCGCCATGTTTTTTTAAAAGAGCAATTAAATCACTAATTTTTGATTTTGCATGAAGTATATAGCCGATTGATAAGTTTTGATAATCCTTAAAACTATCATCAATAAGTTCTTTTAAGATGTTTGCAGTTTTTACCGGTTCCTGTCCGGCTTGTGGATTAACAACAAGAGTACAATTAACTCCTTTTTCATTTAAAACCTTAAAAGCACGTATTAAAGCTTTAAAATCACTCTTTACCGGTTCAATAATTGGATGGATGTTATTTTCTGCAATAAACTCAGCATTATCCCGAAGTAATATCAGTTCAAATTGTTTTCCTCTTAGATATGGGTAATACATAATATCTCCTCCTAAATTGCATTCGGAATAAGTAGAGGATAGATTTTACTATCAAAAAGAGCTATTAGTTTTTGCATTTTTTTCTCTTGGCCACCAATGCTCATTGCATAAGCCGAAACTGAAGATGGCGCTTTATCAATAAAATTTTTTAATATCTTTGAATTATTTCGTCCTTTTAGAATTTTTATCGTCAAATCGTGTGTGTTAACAGGCGGGATTTTACAAAACAGTTTTTTGCATTCTCTATAAATCTGAGTGTTTGGTACATCAGGTATAGCACCATAATACTCTTTAATAATTCTTGTGTATTCAGCTTTTCGGATAGAATCAAATAATGTTGCCGGATTTATATTTTCTCTATTTGATTTTGGTTTGCGTTTCGTTGAAATAGTGTTTCTGTCAGTAAGAACAAGGATTCCAGCTTTATCAGGTAAGATAGAGTCTAATTTCTTTGCTTGTAAGGGTGAAGTTATGACATTTATATAATCAAATATCTCAAAATATGATTGTATTTGTCTTTCAAGACGAGCAAAAGAATCGTATTCAGATTTTATTTCATAAACGGTAGATGTTCCATTTAACAGTACAACATCTGCTTTACTTCTGCCGACTCTGAATTCCGTAAGTATTTGTGAAGTGTTTAAAGAGTGCTTCCCGAGCAGGATTTTATTGGCGAGCACGTTTTTATAGATATATTCATTACGGTAGTTTTTGAAAAGAAGATTATAGACCCATTCAAAAAACTGCCCAAGTGTTGTTGCCGGATCAATCTTATCAAGCAATCCACTATTTATACACACTTCAGATAAATAGGGCGAATAACTTTTCTGTGCAAGACTATCCATAACTATAGGAGTAAAAAGCCGCCCCAAAGCGGGTAGATATTTTGGGTCTATTTCCAACATTACATTCCCTCGTACCACTAAATATATCTAACTCATATTATAGTTATTTCAAAATAATTTTCACTATAGTTCTTTTATGGTATCCTCATTAATCTTCTATTTTCTTACAGTTACAACAACCAGGATGATCTATTCTCCTATGAGATCTTCCCTTGTCCCGGCGTTTTCATTCATCATCCCGCAGCCCTCACACTGCTGAAACCCCTGGTCACCGGGTGCGGGCAGTATGTGTCCGCACTTGGCACATCGCCCGTAAACTAGAGGTACAATTCGCCCGGTCGTGGATTCTGATTCGGGGAGCCGGCGGTCATGGACATTCGTCGCGCCTGTGTCGAATGCTGGAGTCGCCCCGCGTGAGGGTCTACGATGCCTTGGCTTATCGTAAATGGCCCGAAGAAGCTCTTCGTGCGCTTCGTCTGATCCTCCGTCTCGGAAGTCCACGAAGATCCGGTTGCGAAGAAAAACGGGCAGCGCTCCTTGGCCATCAGTGTTCGACTCAACGACGACCGGGATGACTTTTGTTTGGTCCACGCGCCCGTAGAGATCCCTTGATAGGATCTGCGCCTCAGTACCGACGCCACCCCGCCGAGCGTCCGCTTTCTCCGCGTAGGCGCGGTCGCATATGGCGAGTACCTTATCAATCTCCCGGGATGTTACCATTCGTTCCATGAATGCGTCGGCGTCCTGGCCCGGCCTTAAGTCCCAGAAATCGGCCGTGACCGCCACGCCGTTTTCCTCCAGACGCTCGGCAAATCCCCGCACCCAGTCCCTGTGGTGCTGTGTGGTCCAGCTATAGGAAATGAAGACTGACGGCAGTTTCTTCGCCATGATTCCGCACCCAACATGAAATAGACGGCCTAAAAAACGTAAACTTTTACAAAGTATATCAAGAATTTCATGAATGATCAACGGACATGACTTGCGATAAATTCATAACTCCAAAAATAAAGAATTAGCCGGACTGTCCCTGTTCTTTTCAGATACATTCATTAATACTACATCATCCCGTTCTTTTATCTTTTGTATGAATCGATCTCCTTTGCGAGCGATAGAGCCGACAACCCGATGTTTTGAGTCGAGTATTTTCATCAAGGTCTGCCTGAACAGTGGAGATAGACATTCCATCTTTCCAATCTCATCAATTATAACAATTTCATCAGGTTTTGTAGGCATCATGGAAGGGACTGCAATATGGTCAATATTGTCGAGGTTAACCCCGCCTCCTGCTGTCCCCACTATAATTCCTTTGAGAGCAATTCATAAAAAGGGAGAAAGATGAGGGTGGTCTTGTCAATTTTAACCGTCTTATAAAAATTAAGATTAATGATATATGCCTCGGAAGGTTCGTACTTTGCAATAAAACTGCGTAATGAACGCGGGATTTCTTCTTGTTGTAATGACTTAAACTTGACCTCTATCGGAGTGACTCTGTTGCCTCGCTCTATTATGAAGTCGACTTCAGCCTTGTCCTTTGTACGCCAAAAATGCAACTTTGCCGAACTAAGTTTTATCTGCTTCTTAAGCATTAGAAAGACAAGGTTTTCAAATATGAACCCGCACTCTGAAGGGCTGCTCAAGTGACCGAAAAGGCCTAAAGCATAATTCCTAAGCCCCAGGTCCCAAAAGTAGGGAACCGGTGACCGCGTGATTTCCTTCCTGATGTTTCGGGCATAGGGGGAGAGAAGGTCTAAAAGAAATATTTTTTGGGAATACCATAAGTACTTCTTTACGGTCTGATATGAAATACTAAGCGTAGATGAGAGCTCGGAATAGTTGATGAGGTTCCCGATTTGGCTGGAAAGGACCTTGATGAGAGTGTTGAATGCTTCGGTCTTATCTACTTTTAGAAGGTAGGCTATGTCCTTTTCAAGGATGCTGCGATAGATTTCATCTATTATCTGGATCTTTTCAGTCTGCTCTGACTCCATAACCACTCGTGGGTATCCGCCAAAGTTCATATACTCCATTAATAATTGTTGGGTTTTGTCTTTTTCTATTGCACAGAATTCCGAAAGATTCTCCTTGTACTTGTAATCAGTCTTGTGATTTATGAATTCTTCAAAAGTAATTGTTGTTAATTCAAATAAACGTTTTCTCCCTATAAGAGATTCATGGATCTTTTCTTTTAATTCAAGACTCCCTGATCCGGACACAATAAACTTATAGGGCAACTTTAGATCAAACAGCCCCTTAAGAAAAAGACCAGCGTTTTCTTTGCGTTGTATTTCATCGATAAATAAGAAGCCTCGCTTTTTGCCCAATTCCAGTTCTATCTTTTTGAGTAACGCAGATTGCGATTCAAAATGAGGTCTATCCCATTCAATGTCAAGATTGAGATAGAGAGTTCGTTCTCCCCTTTGGTCAAGGTGTTCCCTGAGCATCTCCATAAGGGTGGTCTTGCCGGACTGCCGGGGCCCGATTATTACGCTGATCTCCTTTTTCGAGAGATGTTTTACAAGGTCTGAAAATATCGTTCTTTCGATCATAATTACATTATAGCCCGAGAATTATTAAAGTCAATATTATTTTATCGCGGGCTAATGCAGCATTCATACCTACAAAAACAAAGCATTAGCCAGACTGTCCCTGTTCTTTTATCTTTTGATAGATATGGGGATGACGACTGGAACGTACAAGACTCCAAGTACCCGGTGGTATTTTTTCGTGCGCTCCTACGATCAAAAAACCACCTAAGGCCAAGCTATCAATCACTCTCCGAAAAGCAGGTATCTTAAGCTCATCCTTATAATAGGTCAGAAGATTGTTTCTCAAAAAGATTAGTTGAAAGTCGGTCCCGGGGGGGTCGGACAAAAGATCATGCACCTTCCATACGACATCCTCTTTCAGCGAAGGTGACACCTTATAAAGACGCCCTTTTGACCTGGGTTCACAGTATGTGGATCTCACTTCCTCCGGGACCTCCTTTAGACTACTCCAGGAATAGACTCCGGCCCGGGCTTTGTCGAGGTAGACCGGATTCATCTCGGTGGCCAGCATCTTAAGGACCGGGAGGCGTTCAAAACCTCTTTCTAACCGATTCCACAAGATCATAAAACTGTATACTTCTTCGCCACAAGCACAACCGGCCGACCATACTCTTATCTCCTCCATTCCTTCTTTGATGATACCAGGGAGTATTGCAGCTTCAATAGTCTCCCAAAGTCGACGATCACGAAAGAAGCGGCTGATTGACACGGTCATCAAGAGTTCGCACTCTTTTCTCAGCTCTTGGCTGCTATCCAGGGCAATGAAATACTCCTGAGCAGTTCTGTATCCTAACTGCTGCATATGGCGGCTAATACGCTTTTTCACCCCTTTTCTGACCTTGCGGTACCCATCCCAGGAGAGGCGTAGCCGATTAAGGAGTTGACGGAACTGTTGATCATTCATAAAATATAAAAACAAAGCTTAATTGATCCGCAGATTACGCAGATGACACAGAAGGCATGGATATTAAAACCTATTTCTTGGGAAGCTCTTTATCAATTGGTTCAACCAGTCTGAAACATAAGGATACTAAATAAAAATCTGCGAAAATCTGTGAAATCTGTGGATATAATTTATTAGACAAGATTCAAAAGCAAAATCAGCGCACGCATGGGAAAAATACCAAACTTCGGCTAAAAAGTAAAAGACTAAAGAAAGGCAGCCTAATGGAAACGGTAAAATCACTCCTGACGATTCTCATTCCGCTGGTGATCATCATGGACCCTCTGGGGAACCTGCCTTTCTTTCTCTTATTCACCGAACAAAACACTCCCGCGGAGCGACGCAGAATGGCGGGCATTGCCTGTTTGACGGCCTGTATGATCCTCTTTTTCTTTAGTCTTACAGGCGATTTCGTGTTGCGTTTTTTTGGGATCGGCCTTCCGGCTTTTCAATTAGCAGGAGGTTTTATCTTTTTTGTTTACGCCTTGCAGATGCTTCGTTTAATTCCAAGCGGGGTAAAGACTACCGCGGAAGAAAAAGAAGAAGGCGTCACTAAGGAGAATGTGGCTTTGGTGCCACTGGCGACTCCTTTATTGGCCGGTCCCGGCGCCATAACCGCTGTTTTAGTGTGGCGACAAACCCCGGATGCTCCCATAAGCACAGCCTTATTGTTAACAGCAATTATGATGGCCTGTTTTATCGTATATGCTGTTTTTTATTTTGGCGATGAGATTCGTAGGGCCATGGGCGTGGGCGGTATCCGAGTGGTTACACGCATCCTCGGGCTGCTACTTGCGGTGATTGCGGTACAATTCATGGTCAGCGGATTTCAACAAATTCGGTAGGAAACGGGTTACGGGTTGCGAGTTACGAGTTGCGTGTTTTATTTCCATAGTCTCCCTCCGTGTTACAATGAATCTGCGTATTGTCGTACCTAAGGAGACTATCCGTATCTTTCCTTTTTAACTCGCAACCCGTAACCCGCAACCCGCAACTCGTAACACGTAACCGCGGGCATCGGCGAAAATCTGCAACCCAATTAAATATTGAAAACTTTTTACGAATTCATCAATATTGTGTCCTATCATATTGCGAAATTACGCCTAAAAATTCTTGTCCATATTTTTCGATTTTAGCCGGACCGATTCCATGTACCTGGAAGAGTTCCGCTATGTTTTTGGGCACTAATGCCGCCATTTCTTTCAGGGTCCGGTTTGAGGCTACCATAAAGAAGGGGATTCCTGCCGCCGTCCCGAGATCTTCTCTTTTTTTACGCAATAGTTCATATAGCTCAGGCGAAAAATCAGTTGCTACTTCAGCGGTGGTCTTTGCCGGTTTTTTGACCTCCGGCAGATTCAAAAATGCTTTTTCCTCTTTTCTCATCACCCCAAACCCTTTTTCACTAAGGGCTATTGTCGGATAGAGGCGATCACCCTGGCGGTCAAAACATCCCTGGCGATCTAACTGGTCAATGAGATCAAAGACCTCTTCCTGGGTGAAGTTGGACAGCAATCCATACGTGGAGAGGCGATTCACCCCCTGGTCGGTTATCCATTTTCTTGAGGCGCCGGTAAGGACCTGCGCGACACGTGCCCGGCCAAACCGGCCCTGCATACGTGCCACGCAGCTCAAAATTTTAAGGATCGTTGTCTCCTCTTCTTGTTTGTTCGTATCTGTCCTTTTAGTCCTTCTTTGGATACAGTTGTCACAGGAACCGCACTGGTCTGTTGCGCTGTCATCCCCGAAATAGGAAAGGAGAAAATCCCATCTGCACCCCCCAAAGTGCCCGTAAGCTACCACCTCTTTGAGTTTGTTCAGATCGTTCTGTTTTCTTTTCTCAAGGAGTTCGAAATCTATTTCCAACTCCTCAAAGGTTGCCCCGGGCCGAACTATCCTCAGGTCACGACCCGCGGTAGGTGGTATATAGGTGATCAAATCGTCTGCTGCAAGTAGTCTGAGGGTCCTAAGGACCGCGGGTATTTCACGACCCGAGGCTCTTGCCAGGGTATCGATTGAAACCTTTTTCCCTTTGGGTCCCGCGATTTGCTCAACGGCTTCAAATATCTTTTTTCTGACAGGTCCTTTTGGTTTTTCTGTTCCGGCGGCAACAAAACAGAGCCGTCTCCCCGAATAGAGCCTTTCCAGGAAACCTGCCTGTTCCAGCATCTTTGTAATCATCCCTGCCTGTCCGTCGCTCTGGACGGAACCGAGACTTTCAGAAATTACGTTGTTTCCAACGCTGATATAATCTTTCCCGATACTCTTTAGAAAGTCAAAGACATCTCTGACCGCCTCAGGCGAAGGATAGTTCATGTCAATAAAGAATTCCTGGATAAAGATATCACCGATGGAAAAGAGTAACGTACATGCGGACTTTTCCCCATCTCTTCCCGCTCTTCCTATCTCCTGGTAATACGATTCTACAGAGCCGGGAAACTGGCAGTGGATGACCTGGCGTATGTCTAATTTATCAATGCCCAACCCAAAGGCATTGGTTGCCACGATTATGGTAGAGCTGCCGCTCATGAATCGTTCCTGTACACGATTTCGTGTTTCATCGGACATGCCGGCATGATATCCTGCCGCGGGATATCCTCGATCTTTCAGCAGGGTTACGACTTCGTCCACATTTTTTCTCGTGGCACAATATACGATTGCCGGAAGATCCCCTTTTGCGAGGGCATCTGTTAAATGGTCTTCCTTGTCCTTTTTATCTGAACAATGACAAACTCTCAGCTCAAGGTTGTTTCGATAAAATCCTGTTACGAATTGGCGGCAATCCTCAATATGGAGGAGGGATATGATATCGGCTATGACCGTTTCAGTGGCAGTGGCAGTGGCGGCAAGGATCTTATATGGCCCTATGCGTTGCAGGACTTTTCCCATCCGCAGGTAATCGGGGCGAAAGTCGTGTCCCCACTGGGACACACAATGTGCCTCATCTATAGCCACGAAACTGATCTTGGACCGGGAAAGGGCCTGCAGGAACTCCTTTTGACGAAACCGTTCCGGAGCTATATACAGAAGTTTTAATTCTCCTGCATCAAGTCTCTCAAGCACCTGCCTTTGTCCCGCCCAAGAAAGGGTGGAATTGATGAATGACGCCGAAATCCCTCTTTTTTGAAGGGCATCCACCTGGTCCTTCATCAGGGCGATTAGAGGAGAAACCACGAGGGCCGTCCCTTCACGGATTAAGGCGGGTAGCTGGTAGCACAGCGATTTACCTCCCCCGGTGGGCATGACCACCAGGCCATCTTGCCCATCCACCACTGTGCGGATTACCTCTTCCTGCCCGGGGCGAAATGAGGAGAGATCAAAATATTTTTTAAGTTCGCTTAATAGTTCCATAGGATTTGCTGTCTCAATTTGTATCAGGATACGGCATTTCCAGAATAGTTGTCAACTGTTCCCTCTTTTTCACAGAATTTACACATTTATTCTTGACACAATTTACACGTTTATCATAACGTGCCTGGACAGGTTTTTCTACTATGGTCACCGTTAAAGTGTATTGGGCCTTTTAAACAGTTAACTAAACAGATTGAAAGGAGGACTATCATGAATCGTATTATCAACCTCGTTGTAACCGCATGTTGTCTACTTGCATTGACTGTGTTGCCTGCTGCGGCTAGTAGCAAGAGTGCTGTAAAAAAGCCCAGTCCCGACGAAGCAATACAGATGCTCAAGGATGGTAACCAGAGTTTTGTTGCTGGAAAGTCAAAGCACCCCCATTCTGGTTCCAAGCGCCTCGCGCAGGCCGGCATAGAGAACCAGGGGGATCATGCCTACGCCACAGTTATTACGTGCTCTGACTCTCGTGTCCCCGTGGAGCGTATCTTTGATGCCGGAATTATGGACATTTTTGTCATTAGGGTTGCAGGCAATGTCTGTGATGTGGATGAGGCCGGATCAATAGAATATGGTTTGGCTCACGTGCATACTCCGGTTCTTGTCATCCTGGGTCATACCCAGTGTGGCGCAGTGACTGCCGTTACTCACGCTGTCCACGGGACAGGACATGCTCTTGAACGCAATATCCCGCCATTAGTTGATAACATAGAGCCGGCTGTGCGTCGTGCCATGGCTCAGCATCCTGACGTACACGGCGATCAGATTATCCCCTACGCGATCGTAGAGAACATTTGGCAGGGGGTTGAAGACCTCTTCATGGCAAGCCCTTCCACCAGGGACCTTGTGAAGAGCGGAACCGCCAAGGTGGTTGGAGCCATGTATGATGTCAGTACAGGCAAGGTTGATTGGCTGCCCGAATCAAAGGTTCAAGACATCCTTAAAAAGGTCGAAGCGAATCCTAAACGCGCGATGAATCCTATGGCCGGAGGCGATCATCATTAAAAAGTGAAGAGCAGAGAGCGAAGAGCAGAGAGAGTTGTCAGCCGGACTTTTACTCTACGCTCTTTGCTCTCAGCTCTATGCTCTTAACTTCTTTCCCCTCCTTTTTAAACTTGACTTGAGCCTACCGTAGATTATATATTTCCTCTGTTAAAAATACATAGGTTTATAATTTCTTAAACGTGCTGCCACAATTCCTCTACATATCGTTGCTATTCATTCTGGCAAAATTGCGATCATAGTTTTCCAGGAAGTGTTGCAAAACAAAGGGATGCCGGGGGCCAAGCAAAATGCTTGGAAACCACCTCTGTTGGCAAATAAACATCATGAAAGCCATATTAGCATTAGAAGACGGGACCATTTTTGAGGGGCGGACTTTTGCCGGAGAGGGCGAGGTCACCGGTGAAGTGGTCTTTAATACCAGCATGACCGGCTACCAGGAGATACTGACCGATCCTTCTTATAAAGGCCAAATCGTCACCCTTACATATCCCCTGATCGGAAACTACGGGGTTACAGATGAGGATGCCGAGTCTGGCGCGATACAGGCCGAGGCCCTCATCGTACGGGAATATCAGAGCATACCGAGCAACTGGAGGTCCCAGAAGACGTTGGCCGACTATTTGAACGCGGCCGGGATTGTAGGGATTGAAGGGATCGATACCAGGGCCTTGACACGGCGTATCCGCATGCACGGAGCGATGAAAGGGATTGTCTCGACTTTGGATCACAACGTAGAATCGTTGGTACAGAGGGCAAAGGACTCACCAGGCCTGATCGGCCGAGACCTGGTTAAAAAGGTTACGTGCGATAGTGCCTATAAATGGAAAGGACAACAGGAGAGACGATTCCATGTGGTGGCCCTTGACTGCGGGGCGAAACATAATATCTTGAGAAACCTGGCCGGCAGGGGATGTGATCTAACAGTTGTACCCGCCCATACAAGCGCGGACGAGGTCAAGGGCCTCAACCCTGACGGTATTTTTCTTTCAAATGGTCCTGGAGATCCCGCGGCGGTCCCCTATGTGGTGGATACGGTAAGACAATTGCTCGATTACCGGCCCATCTTTGGAATCTGCTTGGGCCATCAGATTCTCGGACAAGCCTTTGGAGGGAAGACCTTTAAGTTGAAATTCGGCCACCGCGGGGGTAATCAACCGGTCAAGAATCTTTTGACCGGCAAGATAGAGATTACCAGTCAAAACCACGGATTTTGTGTCGACATCGACTCAATCAAAGATTCTGAGGTCGAGTTGACCCATATCAACCTGAATGATCAGACTCTGGAAGGGATGCGACACAAGCGCCTGCCCGTCTTTTCCGTCCAATACCATCCCGAAGCAGCGCCCGGACCGCACGATGCCTCTTATCTTTTTGATAGCTTCACTCGATTGATGACTGAATATGCCAAAGCGTAACGACATAAAAAAGATACTTATTATAGGCTCCGGCCCGATCATTATCGGGCAGGCCTGCGAGTTCGACTATTCCGGAACCCAGGCATGCAAGGCCCTGAAGGAAGAGGGATACGAGGTGGTTTTGATCAACAGCAATCCCGCCACCATTATGACCGACCCGGAGACAGCCGACCGCACATACATAGAACCGATCACGCCGGAGATGGTCTCTAAGGTGATCGAAAAGGAAAGGCCCGATGTTCTTTTGCCGACCCTGGGCGGCCAGACAGGTCTCAACACCGCCATCAAGGTGGCCGAGATGGGGACCTTGGACAAATATGGCGTGGAGATGATAGGGGCGTCCGAGGATGTAATTAAAAAGGCCGAGGACCGTGACCTCTTCCGCAAAGCAATGCAAAATATCGGGCTACGCATACCCAAAAGCGGCATTGCCCGGAGCATGGAGGAGGCGCGTGAGTTGGCCGGCCAGGTCGGTTATCCGGTTATTGTGCGTCCCAGTTTTACCCTGGGTGGAACCGGAGGAGGCGTGGCTTATAACCGCGAAGACCTGGAAAAGTGGGTTGCGTGGGGCCTTGACGCCAGCCTGATAGGCGAGGTCATGCTTGAAGAGTCTATCATAGGCTGGAAGGAGTTTGAGCTGGAGGTGATGCGGGACAGAAATGACAACGTGGTCATCATCTGCTCCATAGAAAACTTTGACGCCATGGGAGTCCATACCGGAGACAGTATAACAGTTGCCCCGGCCCAAACGCTGAGCGACAGAGAATATCAAAAGATGCGTGACGCGTCCATAGCCATCATGCGGGAGATCGGCGTGGAAACGGGCGGATCAAACGTCCAGTTCGCTGTTAATCCTAAAAACGGCGAGTTGGTGGTTATTGAAATGAATCCGCGGGTCTCACGAAGTTCGGCATTGGCTTCAAAGGCGACCGGATTCCCCATTGCAAAAATAGCGGCTAAACTGGCAGTGGGGTATACTTTAGACGAAATTCCGAACGATATTACCAAGGAGACCTTTGCCTCCTTTGAGCCTACCCTTGATTATTGTGTGGTAAAGATCCCCCGCTGGACCTTTGAAAAGTTTCCGGAGACTGAAGACTATCTTACAACCGCCATGAAATCAGTAGGGGAAACCATGGCCATAGGCCGCACCTTTAAGGAGGCGCTGCAAAAGGGTTTGCGTTCGCTTGAGATCGGGCGTTTCGGCCTGGGAGGGGACGGAAAAGGGAGGTCGGAACGAGAGGGGATTGACCCCCCATTAGATGAAATAATACAGAAAATATCCACTCCTAATTCCGAACGGATATTCTATCTTCGCCATGCATTGAAGGAAGAGATAGATATCGAGACAATATATGAACTTTCGGGCATTGATCCCTGGTTTCTGCATCAGCTCAAAGAAATTACAGAGATGGAGGCAGAAATTGCAGGGGCTCATTTCCCACCCGCCCTCGATCTCCTGCGGAGGAGCAAGGAATTCGGCTTTTCAGATGTACAGTTGGCTCATCTTCTTGAATGTAAAGACGACGACATTCGCCGGCTTCGGGAAGAACAGGGACTGAAATGCGTTTACAAGCTTGTTGACACCTGTGCCGCTGAGTTTGAGGCATATACCCCATATTATTACTCTACATACGAAAAAGAGAACGAGGCTCGGGTTACGAAGAGAAAAAAAGTGATGATCTTAGGCGGAGGACCGAACCGGATCGGACAGGGGATCGAGTTTGACTACTGTTGTGTTCACGCATCTTTTGCGTTAAGGGAAGAGGGATATGAAAGTATTATGGTCAACAGTAATCCGGAGACGGTCAGCACAGACTATGACACTTCGGACAAGCTCTATTTCGAGCCCCTTACAAAAGAGGACGTATTAAATATTATTGAGCAGGAAAAGCCCGAGGGCATCATTGTACAGTTCGGAGGCCAAACGCCATTAAACCTTGCCAACCCTCTTGCCGAGGCAGGGGTCCGTATCCTTGGCACTTCACCTGACAGCATCGACCTGGCCGAAGATCGGGAACGTTTCAAGGCGATCCTCGACAAACTCGGGTTGGTTCAG
>JBDRFJ010000195.1:0-37075 GCA_043818915.1 Pseudomonadota bacterium
GTACAATGCAGTGGAGACAGCAACCGTTCGAGTATACTGTGACGATACCACTCCTCCGGCACTTACCATTGACTCCCCACAAGATGGCGCTGAAGTGCCTGAATCACCCATTACGGTTACCGGCGCCATTGACGATAACAATGCCAGGGTCACGGTAAACAATGTCAGCGCAGTAGTTGCAAACAACGCCTTTGCCGCGGAAAACATCTATCTCATGCCAGGGCTCAATACTATAACGGCTACCGCCAGGGATCAAAAGGAGAATACCAGCACAACGAGTATCACGGTTACCTGCACAAAAGCGGTGCATATTGCCATCACCAGTCCTGCGGCCGGCGCAACGATTTATCGTCCTGAGGTTACGGTGGAAGGGACGTATGAGGCAGAAGCCAATGATATCGGTATTGTGGTAAACGGGATCACGGTAACGGTTACAAACGGTACTTTCTCTGCATCCATTCCCCTCAGCGAAGGTCAAAACACTATAACCGCTACAGCCACAGACGAATATGGCCAGACCGCATCTGACAGCATAACTGTTACTCTGATCTATCTCACGCCCACAGTGAGTATAAGCGCGACTCCGGAGACCATACAGGTGGGTGAGTCGGCGACCCTTTCCTGGAGTTCCACCAATGCGGATACTGCCGGCATAGAACCGGGCATAGGCCCTGTTGATCCAAATGGGTCGACCACGGTCTCACCGACCGAGATCACCACATACACTATCACGGCTAAGGGTCCCGGAGGCACAGCCACGGTTAGCGTGACGGTTACCGTCATCTCTCCGATCTCTTTGCAGATCACTTCTCCTTCAGATGGTGAGTGGATAACCGGACCTGACATCTTGGTCCAGGGCACGCTCACCAATGCCACGGGGAATGAGACGGGCGTTACCGTAAATGGAATAATGGCTACGGTCTATGGCGATCATTTCATGGCAAACCATGTGCCTTTGCAGGAAGGAGAAAATACTCTTACCGTTACTGCAACGGACATAGATGGGAACACAGCAAGCGCATCAACCACTGTCTATGTAGAAACCACAGGGGATTATATACGCATAACAGCCAACCCGGTGTCAGGCATCTCCCCCCTCGAAACAACCCTGAGTATAGACGGCTCGTTTAGCTTCACAGAGTCGTCTCTCACATGCACAGGACCTGGTGATGTGGAGTTCCTGGGGAGCACGAGCGATGAATACAATGTAAGAATGACAGTGGAAGGAATCTATTACTTTACCGCAGAGGTGACTGATGATCAAAGCAATACCTACACAGACACCGTCGCAATAATAGTGCTTGATGAGGCAGAACTGGATGCTTTACTAAGTGCGAAATGGAATGGGATGAAGCAGGCGTTGGTAAATGGGGATATTGAGGGGGCGTTGGAGTATTTTCATGAAAAGTCCAGAGCAAAATACGGTGAGATATTTACCTTGCTCCAGGACGAGATCGGAGGCGTTTTTTCAAGCCTTGGTGATATGGAACTGATTTACCTCAAAGAAACTATGGCCAAGTACCGAATCAGACGGTATCAGACCATCGAGGGGCAGGACAAATGGGTTACCTACTATATTTACTTTGTTAAAGACCCTTGGGGCATATGGAAAATCCGAAGCTTTTGATTAAGACGAGGTGGAAAATGCTGAGAAAAAGAACAGGGCTGTTGATTGCGGTAATATTACTCATCTCAACAAGCGGCTGTGCTATCGTGCATCACTATGGCCCCTATATGGGAAAAGTAGTGGACAAGGAGACCGGTGAGCCCATAGAGGGTGCAGCAGTACTTGCGGTGTATCACACCGAGTTTTACTTCATTGCAGGGCCAGTTAGTTACTATCTTGATGCCCAAGAGACGCTCACCGACAAGAAGGGCGAGTTTGAGATCCCGTCCCTCACGAGCTTTACCTTCAGGCCCTTGCACGGGTTCTGGTCGAGGGCCGATTTTACGATATTCAAGCCCGGCTATGGTTGTTATCCTAGACATAAAGATTCTGGTCCTGTTTTTGTCAAGCCAAAGGGGAATCTGCCGGAGAATGAATATGTGATAGTTAAGTTGCCGAGGTTGAAGACATTGGAGGAGAGAAAAGATAATTTACCTTCCTCCCCCACCTCCGTGCCAAATGATAAAATGAAACTTTTTCTTTACTTGAGAGATTTAGAGCGAATTAATCTGGGCTTTCAACCTATTTTTATGAAAAAGCGGGGTTTGAAAGATGAATAAGTGTAAGACTATGTTTTTCGTGATTTGCATCTTACTTTTCAGTATTCCTTGGCCCTCAGCAGGCTATGACGTAGAAGGCACACACCAAACAATTAATGAGAAAGCAGCGAAATCCTCCACTCTTGATCAATACTTGAAAAATTATCTGGGCTTCTATGAAGGCATTGAAAAAAGCTTTAATGATAAAACGGTTCGCGAGTGGCTCCAAGAAGGCGGCAAAGAAGAAGACCATCTGTGGAGACCGGTCTGGCATTTTCACGATCCTTTGAAGCCATTTGACACGGCCGGGCTCAACACGCTGGTGTATCAATTTGAGTCCTCAGTATTATGGGCTCAGGACACAGACAACGACTGGTCATGGCAGAATGCGAGAGATCATTATCACGCAGGACTCATAAGTTCAAACAGAGAGGATCGAGAAATCAACCTTGCTGATTGCTTCAGAGCCCTGGGCCAGGTCATGCATCTGCTGGCCGACAGCTCAGTACCGGCCCATGTGAGAAACGATATCCACATCCTGCCATTTTTTTATGAGGAAGGTGGATTCCCCCAGATTGGAAAATCACACTATGAAACATGGTGCAAACTAAATCTTGACGAAGTTGCTTTAACAAGCGACCCTCCCGACACCTCAATCTTTCAACTAAGCGACGACCCCGGCCTTGCCGCCATCACCAACCTGTGGGATACTTATCCCCTAACGGGTTACAGTCCAGCGGGTCACATAGGGCTGGCAGAATATACCAACTACAACTTTCTCAGTCTGGATACCGTTTTTAAAGATTACGACTATCCTACAAACAGTCCCGCTGCCATCATTTGCACTGAGTGCGCTGCTGAAGACGATGAATACGATTATGTCTGCTACTATCAAGGGCAGACCTCAGATGGAAAACAGCTCAAGCATCTGGCCACTGCCGGGCTTTTGCGTAAAGAAGTTGAAAAAATATTTGAACAAGGACGTATTGATCTTAAGGCCACCTTAGATGACAACTGTTTTAAAGAATATGCCAACATCTTAGTTCCCAAGGCAATAGGCTATAATGCAGCCTTTCTCGACTACTTTTTCCGAGGAAAACTTGAAATCACCGCGCCTGACAGGTTTGTCTACTCCATTATTGATGGAAGCAAAACACCCCATGAGTTCACATATATCAACGCAAATGTGAGGAATACAACACCTGATGAGGTGATTCAGGACGGAATAATCCAGGCCGTGGCAAGATACAAGAAAAGAACAGATTATCAGCCGGATTTATCCACAGACCCACCAACAAAGGCATCAAGGGAAGATCATTTTTCCTATTCAGTATCAGAACCAATAGAGATAACATCTTTGAGTTCCACAGAGCCTACAGAGTTTCTCTTTGACTTCACAAACAGCCCGATACCTGCCGGCATCACAGACCTTTGCCTGAATGTTATATTCGAAGGAACCCTTGGGAATGAAGCAGACATTGCCATAGCAGTAGGCATGAAAGATTTAAATGAACCGGCACATGTTACTTTTTGGAACTCCAGCGATGAGATAGCCGCCAGCGAAAATGAGTTGGTACCCAATCCTTTCGCGGCTGACAGAGACTTCATCATTGCATTTACCGGTGAAGACCCGGATCCCGACGACGATGGCCTAACAGATTTTGGGTTTTATGATGCATATAGCCCACTGGTCGTTGTTGAACGTCTTGAGCCGGCAAAACACTTTAAGATTATAGTGCTTTTGGATAATACTGAAAATAAATACATAGCTATTGACCGGGGTGGCCGTCGTTGTATGTTCCCGTGGAGCTTTTATGAATTTAGCGGAGTCGAATACCAAGAAGATGAAAACGGAGTTTTCCAACCAACTCAGCTATTGCCTTATCCGGACGGTGTTCATCGGGGAGTAAGGCAGCACCATTATTATTACAGGGCTGATTGCCCCAACCAGATTCCATTATGTCCGTATTTGGAAGATCAGAGGAGCGTGCCGGAGGATTTGACTCCATATCCATTGGATGGGAACATCAATTTTCCGGCTGAAGTCTATAATTACGATCCGCCTGTGTGTGCAGATTGGTAGTGTAATGTTTTTGTGTAAATTCTGAAAGAGGAGACATAGGGAGACATAGTAGCAGTTACCCAGCTTAACTGTTACCAATACAGCCCAGGCAAGCATCACCGGATTCTATGCAGGTGACGACTGGCCATGGGTGAGCATTACAAGTCCTCGCCGGGGAGACACGATAAACACCGATCGGGTCGATGTAACCGGCACAGTCGAAGGCGCTTCCACCTTTGTTACAGTAAACGGGATCACGGCAACCGTTGCAAACGGCGCCTTCATTGCCGAAGGGATCGAGCTGGCCGAAGGGTACAACTATATTACGGCCACTGCCACAGGGCCGTACAATGCAGTGGAGACAGCAACCGTTCGCGTATACTGTGACGATACCACTCCTCCGGCGGTCACCATCGACTCCCCACAAGATGGCGCTGAAGTGCCTGAATCACCCATTACGGTTACCGGCGACATTGACGATAACAATGCCAGGGTCACGGTAAACAATGTCAGCGCAGTAGTTGAAAACAACACCTTTACCGCAGAAAACATCTATCTCACACCAGGGATCAATACTATCACGGTTACCGCCAGGGATCAAAAGGGGAACACCAGCACAACAAGCATAACTGTTACCTGTACAAAGATGGTACACATTACCATCACCAGTCCTGAAGACGGTGCAACAAACAACCGTCCTGAGGTCATGGTGGAAGGGACCTATGAGGCAGAAACAGAAGGTGTGGTGATAATGGTCAATGATACTGAAGAATACCGCTTGATGACGGGAGATTCATCGCAAACGCAGTACCCCTTCAGCAAGGAGAAAACACCATCACCGCAACCATTACCGCTTCAGACGGCAACACCGACGCATACCTCATAACCGTCTATGCCGATGAGATCATAGAGGATGTGCGCATCACATCGAACATCGAAAGCGGGGTGCCTCCATTAGAAATAACCTTCACAGTGGGGTACAGTTATACTAACATTAATAGTATGATCGTTCAGGCGGAGATGGATACTGATGAATTGGGGAATACATACACAGGAAGCATCGCCATTGTTGTATATGACCGTGATACAATGGATGCCCTGCTTCAGGCCAAGTGGAACGGGATGAAACAGGCGTTGTTTGATGGGGATATTGAGGGGGCGCTGGAGTATTTTCATGAAAAGTTCAGAGCAAAATACGGTGAGATATTTACAAGGGCAAATTTTTCGTTTGCCTGTTAGATAAATTTGTGCTAAACAAACTTGTTTGATTTCGATTTAAAGGAGATAACAATAATGGTAAAATGCAGTATATGCGGTAAGGGCTTTCAGACAGGACATAACGTAAGTCATGCCCACAATATAACCAAACGTAGATTCTATCCAAACCTCCAACGGGTAAGGGCTGTGATGGACGGTCAAGTTAAACGTATTAAGGTGTGTACAAGGTGTCTGAGATCGGGAGCAGTAGTAAAGCCCTCCTAATGTCCGTTTAGAAATGGCATCTTTTGTCCCAATACGGCGTTCTCCGCGGATTTCTATCCTCGATCCCGCTTTGGCGGGACTACGCCTCCGGTAGAAACCTTTGTGCGGCCTTGTCTTGGGGAAAAATCTACCATTTCTAAATGGACATTTTATGATTGTCTTACCACGCTTAGCACGAACTTTATCTTTTTTAACTTCCTGATGATCATATCAAGTTGCTTTGTGTTGGCCACTTCAAGGACAAAGGTGCATTCGGCCTGTTTGTCCGGGGTGTTGGCTCTGATACTTACGTCAATAATATTTGCCCCTTCTTTACTTATTATGGCTGATATATCAGCCAACAGGCCTATTTTATTGTGGCAGGCGACACGAATCTTGGCGGGATGAGTCTCTTGAGCGCCTTCCGCCCACTCAAGATCTATCTTTCGTTCAGGATCTATTTTTAGCGTGCTGACGCACCCGACACGATGGACAGTAACCCCCCTGCCTCTTGTAATATAACCTACTACTGAATCCCCAGGGATAGGATTGCAGCACTTGCCGAAACGGATCATTATATCATCTACTCCATGGACCAATATCCCTGTGTGACGTTTCTTTTTTTGTATACGTCTTTTTAGCTTGTCGATAAAGGTTAAAGTGTCTTCCTCTGTTGACGACTTGGGGAGGAGCTTGTTGACTGCCTGAAGGGGGGTTATCTTTCCGTAGCCAATAGCGGCAAGAAAGTCGTCGTTAGACTTAAACCCGAACTCTTCAGCGATTTTTAGGAATTCTTCTGATTTGGGGTTGAAAGGGATGTTGTGCTTTTGGAATTCTTTTTCACACAGCTCCCTTCCGAGGGCAAGGCTTTTTTCGCGTTCTTCTGTTTTGATCCATTGTCTGATTCTTGATCGGGCCTTTGAGGTTACGACGAAATTCAGCCAATCCTTGCTCGGATTGTGACGAGGAGAAGTAATAACGTTTACCCGTTCTCCGGTTTGGAGCTTATATTTGAGCGGAACCATTCTTCCGTCCACTTTTGCCCCAGTACATCGATGTCCTACTTCCGAATGGATGCTATAAGCAAAATCGACGGGCGTGGCGCCTTTTGGAAATTCTTTTACTTCTCCTTTGGGTGTAAAAACATAAACTTCGTCTGGAAACAGGTCGATTCGAACTGTGTCCATAAATTCTCTGGGATCTCTTAGATTCTTTTGACTTTTGATCAACTGTCTCAGCCAGGCAAATTGTCGATCACTCTGTTCGTCGCCGACCCGGCCTTCTTTGTACTGCCAGTGGGCCGCGATTCCCTCTTCGGCTATTTTGTTCATTTCGTGGGTCCGGATCTGTACCTCCAGCCGTTCACCAAATGGCCCTATAACAGCGGTATGTAATGATTGGTACATATTAGATTTTGGCATGGCAATGTAATCTTTGAATCGTTTTGGAATCGGCTTCCAGAGTGAGTGTATGATGCCGAGAACCTCATAACAGTCCTTTACGGTGCTTAATATAATTCGAAACGCAATAATGTCGTAAAGCTCTTCAAAATCGAGGCCCTGATCAACCATTTTGTGATAGATGCTGTAGAAGTGCTTATGCCGTCCTAACACCTCACATTCAAGGTTGTATTCCTCCATCCGCCCTTTCAGAATCGTTTTTACATTTTCAATGTATTTTGCGCGTTCTTCTTGATTCTTGGTGATCCAGCCTCTTATTCTGTTATATTCATCAGGCATAATATACTTGAATGCGGTATCTTCAAGCTCTTTTTTAATCCAAAAGATACCGAGGCGGTTTGCCAGCGGAGCATAGATGTCAAGGGTTTCTTGGGCGATCTCGACCTGTTTTTCCGGTTTGTGAAACTGAAGTGTTCTCATATTGTGAAGCCTATCGGCCAATTTTATCAGAAGTACCCGAATATCGTCAGCCATGGCCAGTATCATTTTACGTATACTTTCAGCCTGGCGTTCTTCAGAACTCTTAAATGAAAGTCTGCTTAGTTTTGTAACACCGGATACGATATGGGTAACTTCTTCTCCAAACATATCTTTTAGATCCTCAACGGTCGCCTTGGTATCTTCCAGCGCGTCGTGAAGAAAACCGGCCGCTACACTGGTTACGTCGAGTTTCATATCAGCAAGAATATTAGCCACTTCTAAAGGATGGGCAAGATATGGCTCTCCGGAAAGCCGTACCTGTCCATCATGCATACGTGCTGAATAGATATAGGCTCGATCTATTATATCAAGATCGGCTTCTGGATGGTAAGAAGCAACCTTGTCTAATATGTCATTGATACGGATCATAAATACTGATTCATGGATTAGGGAATTGAGGAATTTAGGGATTTAGGAATTAATTTTCCAATCCGCCAATTTCGCAATTCCTCAATCCCTTAATCCCATAAAATTTTCTTAATCATATCTAATATTACCTTATCAGCCCCCTCCCGTGAAACCAACTCCGTTTCACCGGTTGAGCGAAATCGCACTTCGAATTTCCCTTCTTTTAGACTCTTTTTGCCGATTGTTACGCGGAGGGGTATTCCTATAAGGTCTGCGTCCTTAAATTTGACTCCGGCTCGTTCATCTCGATCGTCGAGCAAAACCTCTACTCCCTGGCGTGTTAATTGATTGTAAAGGGTATCTGCAGCAGATACAACATCGCTGTCGCGCACCTGAAGAGGAAGGATCACTACTTGATATGGAGCAATGGGCATGGGAAATATAATACCATTTTTATCATGATTTTGCTCGATGGCTGCTGCAACGGTTCTTCCAACACCAATGCCATAACACCCCATAATAATATAGCGTTCATCCCCGTTTTGATCAAGATATGTGGCTGAAAGCGCTTTACTGTATTTGTCTCCTAATTTAAATATATGTCCTACCTCTATACCACGTTTAATCTCTATCCCCTTCCCGCACCTGGGACAGCGGTCCAAAGCGGTAACAAAGCGTAGATCAGCGAATTCCGAGACCTCAAAGTCCCTTCCTCTGTTTACACCTATGAGGTGGGCATCATTTTCATTTGCCCCCATAACCATATTTTTCATGGACTCTACAGCACTGTCGGCAATAATCTTTATGGAAAGCCCAACAGCTCCGGCAAATCCTGCCGGAGCGCCGGTAAGCTTCAGCACCGTCGCTTCACTAGCGAGTTCTAAGAAGTCTACGCCGAGAATGTTTTTCACCTTTGCGGGATTCACTTCATGATCCCCCCTTACAAGTACTGCTACCGGTTCGGCAGAAGTTTCAAATATCATGGTCTTGACGAGTTGTTTTGGGGTAACGGACAAAAATTGTGTTACCTCTTCTACTGTCCTTACATCGGGGGTGGATACCTTTTCCATAGAGACGGGAGATGACTCGTGGCCTTCTTGTTCAATGTAATCAGGATTTACTTCGGCCTTTTCCATATTAGCCGCGTATTCGCATTCAGCACAACTTACAATGGCATCTTCACCGGTGTCCGCGAGTACCATAAACTCATGGGAAAAACTTCCGCCGATGTTACCGGTGTCTGCTTCTACGGCCTTAAAGTGGAGACCGCACCGTTCAAAAATCCTATTATAGGCGTCAAACATTGACTGATAACTTTTCGTCGCACCTTCTTCGTCTGTATCAAAACTATAGGCATCCTTCATGCTGAATTCCCTGCCTCTCATTAGGCCAAACCGGGGACGTATTTCATCTCTAAACTTATGCTGTATTTGATACAGATTTAATGGCATGTCCCTATACGAGCGTATTTCCCTGCGAACAAGATCCGTGACTACCTCTTCGTGCGTTGGCCCTAAACAATAATTTCGCCCGTGGCGATCCTCGAACCTAAGGAGTTCTTTGCCGTAAACATCCCACCTACCGCTTTCTTTCCACAGCTCCGAAGGTTGTACCATTGGCATAAGAATCTCCTGTGCACCTGCTCTTTCCATCTCTTCACGTATGATTTGTTCTACTTTCTTGAGGACGCGGAGCCCGAGTGGAAGATAGATATAAATGCCCGAGGTTAATTTCCGAATCATGCCCGCTCGCAGCATAAGCTGATGACTTGTCACCTCGGCGTCCGCAGGGGTTTCCCTCAGAGTGGGCAAAAATAGGTTTGTATAACGCATATGGAGTTCCTTTCTGAAAAGTAAGGAGTATGCAGTACGCGCAGTAGGCACCGACTTCTCGCTGCCTACTACTTACTCCTTACTGCATACTATGTCAGATTCAATCTTCGCCACTTCTTCCAGCAACACCTTAACCATGTCCTGTTCCTTGACCTTTTTTACTACCTTTCCTTTTTTGAACAGGACCCCCTGGCCTTTGCCCCCGGCGATCCCGATATCCGCCTCTTGCGCTTCTCCAGGGCCGTTTACCACACATCCCATAATGGCGATTTTAATAGGGGTCGTCTTATTCATAAGCACTGATTCGATTTGATCTACTATACTGAAGAGGTTTACCTGGCAACGGCCGCATGTGGGACACGATATTATTTCAGGGCCTCGTTGCCTGATATTAAGGGCCTTTAATATTTCGTAACCTACCCGGACCTCCTCTACAGGATCACGAGTTAATGAAACGCGTAAGGTGTCGCCGATTCCCTCATAAAGGAGCATACCGATCCCTATGGCAGACTTTACCGTTCCCGAATAAAGCGTGCCGGCTTCGGTTACGCCCACATGAAGTGGGAGGTCTGTTTTTGAAGAGAGACGCCGGTAGGCCTCCAGTGTCGTTAGAACATCCGAAGCCTTTATAGAGATCTTGATGTCGTGGAAATCGAATGATCGGAGCAGTTCCACATGGCGCAGGGCGCTTTGCACCATCGCTTCCGGTGTTATACCGTATTTTTTACGTAAGTCTTTTTCTAAAGACCCTGAATTGACTCCTACGCGTATAGGCACTCCACAATCACGGGCCTGGTCTGCTACGGCCTTTACTTTTTTATTGCTTCCAATATTTCCGGGATTGATGCGCAGACCATCAGCGCCGGCCTTGAGGGCGGCAAGGGCAAGTCGATAGTCAAAATGGATGTCGGCAATCAAGGGGATATGAATTTGTTTCTTTATGGATCGAATCGCCTCTGCTGCAGGCATATCAGGCACTGCAACTCTGATAATTTCACATCCTGCGGCCTCAAGCCGATGAATTAGCTTGACCGTGGCCGGAATATCGTGCGTGAATGTATTTGTCATCGACTGCACGGTAACAGGGGCGTTCCCACCGATTTTTACCGGGCCGACAGATACTTGTCGGGTTTTTTTTCGCTGGATTTGAATAGACATATTGTTATGTAGAAATAGTGTTGTTTTTCAATCTTTTTTCGCCGAATTACAAATCTATCAAACTATACCGTACTATTCAAGGAAAATTGAATGCTAATAAATTGATGTTTAAATCATTTATTGTTGTTGCTGAAGTAGAAACTTTACGGGTCACGCCTTGCAGCTACGGTAAGCTCGGTGCGTGAATAATCCGGGCTAATGGCATGCTTGTTGCCAGAAACACGATGTTGATGCTGGGTGGCTTTTATGCGGAAACTCTTTGTGAGACCTGCAAACCACGTGAACTTTTTAGCAAAAACAACCTCGCCAACAGTGTAAGACGGTTCATTGGGGAGGTTATAGGAGGGTTGAAATGTATGAAAAAAAGCACGCATTGCCGATCTTAATGTTCACGGTGTATACTTTTTTCTTCTGCTTTTTCGTCAATGACTGCTGGAGCAGAGACTATGCACCCGACGTTCATTGGGCATTTTGCATAGATACAAGTGGAAGCATGAAGACGAAAGGGCATATGGATCTATTAAAATTAATTACAGAAAAAATAAGCAATGAATTTGTGGATAGTGGCAAAAGTATTATCAAGGCCGGAGACAGGATAACCATTTTTTCGTTTGATGAAGAAGTAAGATTAGAAGCGACCTCACTCTATCAAACCGAAAATGACCTACTCCCTATTAGAGATAAATTAAGACAGATGAACAAGAGGAATGGCAGCTTGACGTTCACGTCCGAAGCCATAGTTCAGGCTACTGATTTTATGAAAAAGTATAGTCAATTCTTTAACACGAACGCACTCTATGTGTTCACGGATGGCAAATCCGAACCATATTCTCCTAAATGGTCAAACGAAAGAATAGAAGCAAGAAAAAAAAGAAATAGTGAAAACTTCAAGAAAATTTCTCTTTCCGGGCAAGATCATGAAATGAACATATGGGTGGGGGTCTTAAAATGGGAAGCATTCAATGACGCAAAATCTTTTGTCAACAAGATGGGAAAAGGCGGACACCTTGTCGATCTGACAGATTTCAATCGTCTGCCATTGGAGAAGGCTTTAGAAAACTTTGCGAAAACGGTGAGATCCAGGATAAAGATACCTGATGTGAAAGAGATAGATTTTGGCACCGTCCCCTATAAGAGTAGCCTGCCATATCAGAAGAATGTCACCTTTAGCATGCAAACGGATAAAACCAACGAATCTCCTTCCATAATCGGACGTATTCATTTTGACCCTGACAACCCTGCTGAGATCGGTCAAGAGTATCCTTTAGGAATAAAGACGACAGAGGATAAAATGGTTTTGAATTTTAACATAGCGCAATCTAATGCGCTTAAACCCGGTATCTACAGAGGGAAATTAAAACTTTACCCATCCCAGACACACTTTGGCGCACTTTTAATTGAACCGTCAAAGCTCAATGTAGAATTTAGAAAGGCGGGATTTTTGTCGTTCTATTTTTGGAGGGCGTTAATTGTATGTGTGATGAGCGTTATGGTGCTGTTTTACTTAATGAGTAAAATTAAAAGAAAGATGCCCATAAGAATATAAATAATTTTGAAGCCTGAAATTCCCAAAACTTCTCAATTCATATATCTATCATGAAAGGAGACATTGACGATGTTAAAAAATATCATATCAGCAAGCAATAAATTTTATGAGGACCAGGCCTTAATCTTTTTAACCTTTGGAGGCTTTGGAAGATATGTGCTTTCTCTCTTGCATCAAGAATTTGAGAGGCTTGGCATTCCTGAAAATAAAGTCAGCTTCCTGGCATTTGATACTGAAAAACCGCACAGGGATCGCGTAAACCTTGAGCATGAAGCAGACTATTTTATACACTTAGACGAATTTGAGGGAGATGTCTACATAGACAACGAGGAAAACGAACAGCTTAAAGAAGCGGTAAAGCATATACCAACAAATTTGTTACGCGATATAGAAGGTGGCTGTAAAGGAGTTCCCGCAGTTGGCTTTGTTTCTTTTCACAAATATGACGATCTTGTGATCACAAGAGAGGCCCTACGGTTAATCGACGATGTCAGGGCAAACAATCCAGGGAAAAAAATCAAATTGATTATTATCTCCGGGATGGGTGGGTCAGTCAGTAATGGGATGTCGATACCTTTTTTGTATAGAATAAGAAATAGGTTAAGGGAGAAAAAAATACGGGTGGAGGTATTTCTTGCAACGTCGGAAGGGTACCTTGGCTTGCAAAACGTGCAAGAAGATGGCGTAGAAAGAAACTGTGTGACTTCTGCCATGTTATGGGAATATGCCATAGCAGGCAGGAATGGGCTTGTTTATCCAGGGAAGAACGGAATGAGAGACAAGAAGATGTTTGATGGCAGAATAGCTCACAGAGTATACATCTTTTCTGGTGGATCTGCCGAGACGTCCTTAAAATACCAGGCCATAGCTTCAACCATTGCGCAGTCTATTTCAACACTTGAAACAACAAAGGTCGGCAGCTACTTAGACGGCGACAGGGTCAATTATTCGGCCCATATACTTGAGCGAGAGTGGGCCGGAAAAAATGGAGATACACATCCCACAGGCTTGCTTACCATGAATGTAGCCGGTCTAAAAGGTGATTGTCTTCCACAAATATTTCATCTCTACACGGTCAAACGTTTTGTTGAAGATTTAACCAAACCGCTTGATCGCCAAGAGGAGGAGAAAATAAAGGGTAAGGCAATCTCTGCCTTTCTTGAGAACGACTTAAATGAAGATGATATACTCGGTTTATTCAAAATCGATATTCCAACACTAACACCTGAAACCATAAACCATGAACACGTATCCGAGGAGACAATTTACGAATTCTTGAAAGACAAGATCGCAGAAATGCACGAGAGTGCCGCTAAGGAGTTTGAAAGAAAAAAGAAGATCGAAGAAGTGTCATTGTTTGTTGAAAAAGTGATTAACAATTTTTCCCAAAAAGGTGACGAAATAACCCTCAGCCCCGGCGATTACCTGAAAGGGTCTCTTTTGTTTTACGAAAAGCTGGCGTCACTTGTTGATGAGAAGATAAGCAATGTGGCCGAGAGCATTACAAAAGTGGAAAAGGAGCTTTTTGAAGGCAGAAACCAGAAGACGTTGAATGATTTGTTGGATAAGCTCGCAACAGTTACAAAGAAGAAAAATGGGATAGGGGGCCTTGTAGTAAAATTAGGCCAATCACCAACCATTACCCTGATAAATCAAATAATCGACACCGCATCAAGTATTCAACAACAGAAACGGGAAAAATATAATCACCTTCTGTTGCAACACATTTACAATTCGTTATTGAAATTTCTACAGGACCAGCAAGAAACACTAAAAAACGCTGTCTTTAAGTACAACAACATGATCGCAGTAATGGACCGTGAAGTAGACAATATAAAACGTATAGGCCGCAGCGCCTTTACCTACAATAAAGCAAAATTTGACGAACTTACCGATTACTTAATGGAAAAAATCTACGCGGAGCTTGAAGTGATATCTACTCAGGAGGTTATAGAACAGCTTGGTTCGCCGATACTCCGTGATAAAACGCTCGGGGAAAAAGCATGCATTGAAAAGCTGTTAAAAATTATTCAGCCTGACTTAAACCAATTAACCAGACTCGCGGATGATCTGTTTTGCGCGGAGCAAAAGGTTCATGAGTATGTAAAGACGATGTTTGACCAGTTCTTTATGACGCTTCGGTTGGATCGGGACAGGTTTCCTACATTAGAAACCAGCCAATCACGTTTTGTGATGTGTACAAAGAACTTTTACGAAAAGTATAAAGATGATTTGTTCGAAGGATATTGCCATATAGAGACCGAGAACCCCTTCAATGTGATTGTTACAAAACATGAGGAAGGGTTCCCATTTATTGCAATAAGCTATCTGCATCGTATAAATGAAGAGTACAAGGAGCTGCGTGCTTATGGTAAATCATCTCTTGGACATATTATGGCTGACTTGGATGACAAGCTGCCACTTCTTGACGCATAGAAGGGCATACATCGGCAAGGAGAATTGAATTGATGGTAAAGCATCGCTTTAGAGTGATAAGAAATGCTCTTGTGGATGGTGTGGATTAGGAAATGAGGCTTGTATATCAAACAAGATAGCGTCGCAACACATGAAAATTCAGGGGGCAGGCAGCACTAAGGTTGATGATCTCATCAAAGACTTCTTGCGAATTCATCAAGGGTGTTCCGTAGATCAACGACCGAGTGTATTTAACAAATCTTCCATACGGCTCCAGAGTTCTCTGACAGCCTGTGCTGCATTGCCATCTGAAAATTCGACCAAGCTTTTGCCCGCCACCATGGCATGAGTAACCGCCCTGTCATAGGGGATGCGGCCCATGAAGCGCATATTATGGTTTTTTGCGTGGTCTTCGATTTGATTTGTTATATCAGGATTCAGGTCGAATTTATTTACGCACACCAGAGTCGGGATCTTAAAAAAGGCTGCAAGACTACCGACCCGCTCAAGGTCGTGAAGGCCGGACAGGGTAGGTTCTGCCACGATTAAGACCGCGTTTGCTCCGGTAGTTGCCGCGATAACAGGACACCCTATTCCCGGAGGGCCGTCTATTATGACCAGATCAAAGCCTCGTTCTTCAGCAAGTACCTTTGCCTGGTTTCGGACAAGGGTGACCAGCATTCCGGAATTTTCCTCTGCGATCCCCAGCCTGGCATGCACTAAGGGGCCATGGCGCGTTTCTGAGATGTACCACTTTCCACATATATTTTGTGAAAACTCTATGGCCTCTACGGGACAGAAATATACGCATACCCCGCATCCTTCGCAACTTATACTGTTAACAACATAATCAGGAGCTATTGCATTGAATTGGCAGCGTTCAATACACTCACCGCATTCCGTACAGATATCCTGGTTGATTCGTGCGGTGCGGCCACCTTTAAAATCTTCCTCGTGCTTGATTTCAGGCGCCAAAACCAGGTGAAGGTCGGCAGCATCCACGTCGCCATCCGCCATAACCTTGTTTTTGGCAAGGGCGGCAAATGAGGCCACGATGCTGGTCTTGCCGGTTCCCCCTTTACCGCTTATAATGGTAAGTTCTTTCATATGGTTTGTACCAGTTGCTTAATTTGTTGATAGAGTTGTTGAAATTTTTCTTTCCATTCAGGAAAGACTTCCGTCATCATTATTCCTTTAGAATATGCCTCGGCGATTTTGCGCTGATCCGTAATTTCGAGGAGAATCGGGATCCCCTCGTTTCGTGCATATTCTACAACCCTGTTGTCGCCTACGTCCGAACGGTTAATGACAATGCCGAACGGTATCCCGAGGACCCTTACCGCCTCGACTGCTAAGATCAGGTCGTTGAGTCCAAAGGGTGTTGGTTCTGTGACCAGTATGGTGAAATCAGATCCTTGCAATGCGGTGATTACCGGGCAGGAGGTGCCCGGTGGCGCGTCAATAATAGCGATACGGTTTGGGGTAATGGTCTCTTTTACCGCCTTGATGAGCGGTGGAGACATAGCTTCACCGATTCGCAGCCGTCCGTAAACAAATTCGATATCGCCGGCCCTTCCTTTTTCAAGCACGCCGAGTTCTCTTTCGGTCTCGGTGATAGCATCTTGAGGGCAGACCATAACACAGCCCTTGCAACTATGGCACAGTTCAGGAAATGTTAGAACCGCTTTGCCTATTACGGCAATAGCGCTGAACTGGCATATTTCCGCACACTTCCCGCAAAAGTCACACTTGTCCTTATCTACCTTTGGGACCAGAGCGTTGATCTTTTGGGTTTCGTATATTTCCGGCTTTAGAAAGAGGTGAGCATTAGGCTCTTCCACATCGCAGTCAAGGAATTGAACCCTTTCATTCGTAAGTGAAGCGGCCAAATTTGTAGCGATCGTTGTTTTCCCGGTTCCCCCTTTGCCACTGGCAATGGAGATGATCATGGATGAAAATTCCTTTCTTTTGAGGCGATTTCAAGACGTCCTCTTTTGTGATCATGAACTACTCGCGGACCATGGCCGTTCCGCATTTTGGGCATTGCTCCTGGGGGCATGGATGCCCCATTTTGTGGGGTATCTTATGACCGCACTTCGGGCAAATACAATTTCCGCCCGGACCGCCACGAAAGCCTCCGCGTCCCTGACCGCCGCCGCCCATTCCTCTTCCTGTTCCCGGCCCCTGACCTCTCGGGCCTGTTCCGTCTCCTCTTGGCATGGTATATTTCTCCTATGAGTTTATAAGTTTGATGGTTTTGTAAAAAGTCAAAACTTACTGAATTATTTAATTTTACGCATTCATAATGTTTTTAAATAATGCGCAATTCCTTAATCCCTAAGTTCCTGAATCCATGTAAAAAGGACTTTTTACATGGCCATCAATGTTAGTGTGTCCAATCAATAATCTCTACTTCATCTCCTATAAACTTTCTTATGCTTTCAATGATCTTTTCACTGTAATCACAGCGGAAAGTTGCTTTTGGGATGTTGTCTTTTGTTATGCAGGAAGCCAGTACAATAGCTTCCGCGCCCTTGTCAATCATGACTTTGGCCCTTCGAGCCACCTTTTTCCCCGGACATCCTCCGCATGTAAGGAATCCAACCACCTCGACAGTCCCTGTTTTTGCGAATGCCCCCGCGGCCTTACCCGGAAAGGTAAGGCATTTGGTCCCGGGGCACATATCTTCTGTTTGCTGACATCGCAGTATTCCCACTTTCTTCACTCTTCTCTCCTTTGTTGGGCTATTTTGATCTATTTAACAGAGCAACAGTTGTGCCACGGAATAGTATCACAAGTGGGATACGGCAATTAACTTCTTGCAATTTAAAAGGATTCTATTAATTTTTTATAAAAAATCTGAACAAAGAAGGTTGATTTTGAGGACACCTTACACCTGCCGGCGACCAAATGGGGAACAATATGGTGCTTTAAAAAACAATAAAAGGGAACAATGCAGACTCTTTTTAGACCTCGTCTCGCTTAAAGCTTAAAAGTGATAAGCCAAGTTTTTCATTAAACTTTTTTTCTGCCTTGATATCTATTACTTCCGTTATCACCGCCTCGACTGTTAAAAACACGTCTGTCTTTTTTCTTACGCAACCGAGGAGTGTCTTTTCCCCTTTGCCAAGTGCTGTATGGATATGAATCTTGGGTTCATCATCTTCCCACATGATGGTCCCAAATCCCAAAACCTCCCAGGCATCCGCAAAGGATGTCCAGTTCGGCTCCGGTGGTAATACCGGCTCTTTGGGGCCGGTCACAATCTCGGAGGCAAGGAACGCGCCCAGGATATTTATATGACCCGATCTGATCTCTTTTTCTTTCACAAATGAATGGAGTAAATCAACGAAATCTTCGCCGTCATCAAAACGGAGTACAAACACGCGGCCTATTTTTCCCTCGTCATATTCCATAGTACACTGATTTACCGCCTTTTTCTGTAATCTTTGCAGGAAATTATATCCGCAGATTACACTGATTTAAAAACAAGCCCCCTTGGTATTGAAAGATAAAAAAATCTGCGGATTGATTAAAGCTTATTCCTAACCGAGCCCAAGTTTATGCTGATACGGAAAGCCTAAATGTTTGAAAGCCTCTTCAGATACTTTTCTCCCCTGTGATGTCCGAATGACAAATCCGATTTTCAGAAGGTATGGTTCCACTACATCCACCAGAGTGTCGGTCTCTTCCTGCAGGGTAGCGGCAATTGCTTCAATTCCAACCGGCCCTCCTTTATAAAATTCAATGATGGTTTTGAGAAACCTTTGATCCAGATCTGTAAGACCCTTTCCGTCTACCCCTTCCAATCGGAGCGCTTCTCTTACCGTTTTTTTTTGTATTGTACCGTCGGCACGGACTTGGGCAAAATCGCGTACGCGTTTTAAAAGGCGATTTACGATACGAGGGGTGCCGCGTGAACGCCTTGCAAGTTCATAGGCCCCATCGTCATCAATGGCGATGTCAAGAAGCGCGGCAGAACGTTTGACTATGAATGTCAGATCTTCGACTGAATAAAAATCGAGATTTCTGAAAATACCAAAACGGTCACGGAGCGGAGAGGAAAGAAGCCCAACCCGTGTTGTGGCCCCAACCAGAACAAAACGTTTAAGTCTATAGCGGTGGCTTCGAGCATGAACCCCCTTGTCAAAAATAAAATCCACTGCAAAGTCTTCCATGGCAGGGTATAGAAGCTCTTCTACTACTTTTGGGAGGCGATGTATCTCATCGATGAACAGAATATCCCCTTCCTCAAGGTGTGTGAGGATACCGAGTAGATCTCCTCCCTTTTCTAAGGCCGGTCCGGATGTGGATGTAAGATTTGCGCCCATTTCGTGTGCGATAATATGGGCTAATGTGGTTTTCCCGAGTCCTGGCGGCCCATGAAACAGAAGATGATCGAGCGGTTCCTTACGCTTTAGAGCCGCTTCAATGGCGATATGAAGGGTTTCTACCACGCTAGGTTGACCAACATAATCGGAAAGTGACTGCGGCCGCAGTGACAGGATTTCCGGCGTTTCATCAACAGGAAGAGTCTCTTTTGAGAGGAGACTCCCTGTTGTAATTTCTGTTGTTGGATGTTCACTTGATGCGTGGGGCTTCATTTGGATGTTTCTCCCCGGTAGACCTCTTCAAACAATTCTTCTGCCGAAGAGATTTCAGTTTTTCGCTTTAAAGCCTCGGAAATCATTTTCTTTGCCTCCGATTGTCGATGGCCGAGTTGGTTGACAAGGACTTTCTGTACCTGCTGTACAAAGTCTTCGATCGGTTTCGGTTCTGTCCGCCCGGGCTCGCGAATCAGTGCGAATTTGCCCATTTTTCCTTCAAGGGTGGCCAAAATCTTTTTTGCGGTTCGTGGCCCTATCCCTTTCAACTTTTTTAAAGCCCCAAGGTCATGTTCTTCTATCGCGCGAGCGAGCTGTCTAACCGAAACGGTCAGCGCTTTGGCTGCCTTAAGAGGACCGATGTCTTCCACGGTTATAAAATCGCGGAAGAAGTCTCTTTCTATTTCCCGGTTAAAACCGATGAGAATCGGTTTAGGCTGGCGTTCTGTCTGATGATGGTATATGTACAGCGCTATATCATCACCTATCCGCTTGTCTGCCAAGTTTTCGCGTACTACGCCAGGGACAAAAATTTCGTAACCTATCTGTTGAGTGAGGAGTACAATTCTGTCCGGTTCTTTTTTGAGAAGTTTTCCTTCTAAGTAGGCTATCATAGTCTAAATTCTTATATCAAAATTGATAACGCTCTATCAAGCATTTAACTGTTTTTTATTCTTTTTTCGTGTGAATAGCGGTACAGTCCGATGAAGGCCAACGAAAGGGCGTCGGCGGCATGGGAAGGACGAATCGGTGTTGGACGGTTCAGGAGGTGACGAACAGCTTTTTCAACCTGGCTTTTGCCGGCATTGCCGTTTCCGGTAAGAACCTGTTTTGCCTCCTTGGTGGCTATCTCTATGGTTGGAATACCGTTAAGATGCCCTGAAAGTAAGAGCACACCGCAGACCTTACCGAGAACGATTCCGGAATTAGGATATTTTTCAAGGGAAAATATATCCTCAATTACCATGAGATCGGGGTGTTCCCTTTTTATAATTTTTTGAATTTCACAGTAGATATGGTGCAAACGACTTGCGAGAGATTTTTCTTTAGATGTACGGATTGTACCAAAAGCATAATCTGATGTCTGATTTTTATTTCCACAAATAATGGCAAACCCTGTACTTGCCAGACCAGGGTCAATACCCATGACCTTCAATTACTTCATCCTGCTTAGCTTTTTTTCCGCTATCTCTGCTTCTTTTGAATTCGGAAATTTCCGTATTAATTCCTTTAAGATGAGCCGGGCATTCCCTTGGTCATCTATACTATCAAATGCAAGTCCTTGTTTCAGCAGGGCACTATATACCTTATTCCCATTCGGATATTTTTCAATCACTTTTTGATATGCCAGGATGGCTTTTTCATACCATTTTTCATGATAATAGGTCTCTCCTATCCAGAACTGCGCGTTGTCGGCTTTTTCAGATTTGGGATTTTCATTTAAGAATGTTTGAAATCGTTCACGTGCTTTATCGTAATTTCCTTCATCAAAAAGCTTTTTAGCTGCTGCATATAGATCGTCTCCTGTTAGCTTTTTTGTGGGGGGAACCTTGTCGAGTGTTACTGATTCTGCTGCCGAAGGTATTTTGCCTTCCGCGGATTCCATCCCGAGATATGCTTCTATATGCTGTAATCGTTTCATAATGGTTTTAGTTTTTTCATCAAGACGTAACCAATATTCGTTGCTTTTTTTGACGGATGTTTCTGAAAGGTATGTGCTTTTTTCTAACTGCCCCTGAAGCTTGGCAACCTCTTCTCGAAGTTCAAGTAAAAGCGATCTCAACTCCGCCTGGGTTGTACGAAGCTTCTTTTTTTCCTCATTCCATTCATCAAGGTGTGCCTTTAGATCGGCCTTAATCTTGTTTGTGTCTTTTGTCTGCGAGGAGATTTTATGGTCCAGATTAGATTTGGTTATTACAAGATCTTTCTGGAGAGCACAACCAGAGAGCAGGAATATAGAACCGGTTAACAACAATGTGCCAAAAATTATACTTCCGAATTTGATTATTCTATTATGCATGACAACCTCATTTTTCAAAGGGCTCAAGCCACGTCCCTTGGGCGTGGTCACAGTCAATAGCTTTTGTCTTGAATAATTTTTTTAGGAGTACCTTAGTGTTGGAGTACCCCATGGATGCTTGATGCCCCCTTTCCAGGGGGCATCAAGCATGGTGTTTTACTCTATGACAAAATGGGCCCTCCTGTTCTTGGTCCATGCTTCTTCGTTGTGTCCCGGATAAAGCGGGCGCTCTTCTCCATAGGTTACAGTAGTAAGCCTACTGGCCGAGATCCCAAGATCTACCAAAAAACTTTTGGCGCTTTCCGCACGTCGATCCCCTAATGCCAGGTTATATTCGTTGGTGCCCCGTTCGTCACAATGTCCTTCTATTGTGACAGTGGCGCTCCGATTTATAGAGAGCCACTCAGCCTTCTCCTTCAAAATTTCCTTTGCTTCCGGTAGGAGTCTTGATTTATCAAATTCAAAGTGAATATTTTGATTGACAAACCTGTCTCGGAGATCTGCTTCTCTTTCAGCCAGTTCTTGTGCGCGCAATTGTTCTTCAGTAAGACCTCCCTCTTCTTCCATCTCTTCCATTTGCATGCTTTCAGAAGGCGTTTCTTGTTCTGTCACGACCTCCTGCATTACTGAGGGTTCTGACTTTACTTTGGTTTTAGCACAGGATACTGCAAACAGGAGAGACGAAATTGCCAATACAAGGATAAAGTACGTTCCTAACTTCTTAGCCATTTAGTTTCACCTCCTTTCGGATATTAAATTATTAAGAGTGATTATGAAGCTATCAACTATTGAATTGATAGAATAACATACTATCTACACATTGACCAGATTAAAGTTTTGTTCCATCATTGCCCATACCTGGGAGACCACCGGGGGCAAGTCTGCTCTCCCGACAGAATCAGAAGACGACGTTGATCCGACCCGTTGGCATTCATTACATATATACGTGCCGATCCTTCCCTTGTTGAGCTGAAAGCAATTAATGTTCCATCCGGTGACCATGTCGGCGATTCATTATCCCCTGCGTCTCGAGTTAATTGGTACGGCCCCTCACCGTCTACGCCTATAATAAAGATATTAAAGTGGCCGTTTGTCACACCGGAATAGGCGATAAAGTCTCCTCGTGGGGACCATTCCGGAGTCGTGTTATAGTTCCCCTCATAAGTTAGACGTCTCACCTGATTCTTGTCCAGGTCTTTTATATGAATTTGCGGTGTTCCTGATCTATTGGACACAAAAGCGAACTTTTTCCCGTCCGGAGACCATGTGGGAGAGGTATCTATTCCCCAATTGTATGTTAGTCTTTTAATAATCTTACCGGAACTGGTCAATAGATAAATTTCCGGATTTCCGTCTTTGGAAAAAGTGGCGGAGAGTAAAGACTGTATGGGAACCCATACAGGTGTAGTGTTCAACCCATCAAAGGCTATAACTTTCCCCGGCAGGTTTTTACTTACATGTTTGATATAGATATCGGGCTTTTTTTTACGATAAGCTGTATATGCAAGCCACTGGGCATCAGGCGACCAGGCCGGGGAGAGGGTAATATCCTTTGTGTTGGTAAACTGTCTTATATTGTAACCGTCGAAGTCGGCCAGGTAGATTTCTTTGTTGCCCGTGGTGGTTGACACAAATGCGATCTGAGTATTGAAAACCCCTTTGGTGCCTGTGAGATGATATATGACCTCGTCGCAAAATCTACGTATTATTTTACGCCTGTCGCCAATATGTCCGGTATATCGTTTCCCGATGATCAGACGTCCGCCAAAGGTGTCAAAGAGACGGAGTTCTATTTTTAGGATACCATTTTTATGGCTGATCCCTCCGCTGATCAATAATTCCGCTCCAATAGATCTCCAGTTCTCAAATTTAATCAAATCCCTGGTCAGCCCTGCTTCCTGGGCGTCTACCAGGAAGCTGTCAGGATCAAGTAGCTTGAAAAAACCTGTAAATGAGAGTGTGTCTCCCAATAATTGGGCAAGTTCCTTCACCAGGTCCCGGTGCCTATTGTCAATCCCTAAGTTTTTCAATGTAGGTATTGCTGTTGGGATTTTTTTTAGATAGGGGGAATTGATATCGATGTATACCCTTGCGGCTACCGGAAATGCCACGATAGAGATTAGCAAGGTAAGGGTGACTGAAAGTATTAACTTTTTTTTATTCCACATATGATTATTGACTTAAACTTTTTTGCAATTCAGAAAGGTTAAACCTAAAGCCGACTTCATAATAAGGGCTTGGATATCCTTCAGGCAGAGGGGGGAGGGGGCTCGCCTTTTTGATCGCCCTAAAGACTGAATCGTCAAAAAAATTGTTTCCTGACCTTTCTTCAAACCACAAGTCTCTTATTTGCCCATCTTTCATGATCTTTGCTATGATTATTGCTTCAAGGTTGGTTCTCCCCTGTGCCAATTGATTGGAAAATGCCCATTGTTTTTGGATTTGATGCCATATCTCGGCGTTATAGATATCCAGAAGCTCCAAGTTTCTTGCCTTGCCGGCCGCACCTTTAACCACACCTTCCTCTTGGGCCGCGACTTGCTCTTTTAATTTGTTTATGGCTGCCACCACCTCTCTAGACCTTGAGCGTGGAAGTTCTTTTTTGATTTGCTCTATAGCGGTCTCAATCGCCTTGTCTGATTTATATGTCCTTGCTTTTAATGATTTCTTTATGCTTAAGGATTTTTTTGTCAGGGGCACTTTTTTGCTGACAGTTGTTTTTGTGCTTTTTTTTGGTCTTGGTTCAGGTTTTGGAGCTGTTTTCTCCGGCAGGGCGCTTGCAATAGGCGGTTTTTGAACCGCTTTTGATGGGACCGCTCCTTGCGGTTTTGGCGTAGGGAGGGTTACCAGATCGACCTTGACCGCTTTTGGCATAAAATTCGGACGAGTACCCAACTTCGGGGTAAAAACAACAGCCGTGAATAAAACAAGATGACATGCCGCCGCAAGAACAGCCATCCGGATCAGTATCCGGTTTTCTCTGATGGTATCTTCTGGAAAGTAATAGAGCTGCTCATGTGTCATCGAAAAATCAGTCTAAGCCCTTTATTTCTTGAAGTGGCTCGGTGACCATGCCAAGTTTTTCAATACCCGCGTTTTTGATCTCGGACATTACCCTAACAACAATGCCGTACGGAACTCCCTTATCAGCGCGTAGATAGACTTCCACGCCGGAACGACCCTCGCGTATCTTGTTCAGTTTTGATTGAAGCCCATCCAATGTTACTTTGTAATCATTGATAAAAATCTGTTGCACTCTATCAACCGTCACAATCAATGGTTCCTCTCCAAGGGGGAGGGCCTCCGACGTTGTTTGCGGAAGTGAGACATCCACCCCTTGTGTCATCATGGGGGCGGCAACCATAAAGATGATCAACAGAACCAACATTACATCCACAAGCGGGGTAACGTTGATTTCCGACATCAGATTTTTGTCGTTATTCAACCCTGCCATTTTTTTGAGCTTGAGCCATATTCCTTTCGATCAGATTAAGTAAATCAGCCGCAAAATTGTGCAATTCAGAATCTATGATGCGAATTCTATTGGTAAAATAGTTAAAAGCCACTACCGCTGGTATGGCTGCCGCAAGCCCCGCGGCAGTAGCAATAAGCGCCTCGGAGATTCCTGGGGCCACTGTCGCTAAGTTGGCCGAACCCCTTAGCCCAATTCCGTGGAAAGCATTCATGATGCCCCATACAGTGCCAAAAAGACCGACAAAAGGGGCTGTATTTCCAGTGGTGGCCAAGAAAGTAAGCATTCGATTCAAGCGGGTCAATTCTGTGGTGACTGCTCTTTTAAGAGTTCGGTTTACATTATCTATTATCATATTCTCACTTTGTTCGAGAGTGCCCGGGGAAGACGTGTCTACTGACGATTCTTTTGCCTGAAGTTTATAAAGCCGCCCCCATTCCCTGTATCCGATACGAAAGATTCGCGCAATAGGGCAAAACTTCATATACTTTGCTTCTTTCAAGACATGCAACAGGTCATGGCTTTTCCAGAACGTGTCAACAAAATGATTAGACTCCTTTTGGGCCTTTCTAAGATAAGTATATTTGGAAAAAATAATGGTCCAGGAAATAACTGAAAAAAGGAGAAGGAGGAAAAGGACAAACTGGACCATTGGCCCGGAGTTTAATACCATGTGGATAATGTTTGTATTGGCGGATATGTCCATAATAAAACCTTCCATAAGCTATGGTTACGAATTTGCGAAAATGCCGGTCCGTTTTGCGACCAGTTCCTGCAAAAAACAGACCTGATGAACTCCTCAAAGACTTTTTGAGACCTTTGAAAAATGGCAGTTTTGCAAAGGTCTCTTTTTACAAAGTCGTTGTCTGTATTATGGAATTTATATAACCTGGCCGCAGGTGTCAAGGCTTTTGCAGTGCTTAGTCTTGCATTACACCTGAAGCTTACATGGAACCGGTTTGTAAATGTTACCAATTTTGCTTTTTGCCGGAATTTCTGGTATCAATTTTACTAAGAATGGTTTTAACATATCAGAATCACGGAACAAAGAAAAGTGATAAAAGGGCTGACCTTCTTTGGCAGCGGCTCCGGTACATAAAGAATTCCTCCGGCATGAGTATGGTTATTCCTACACTTCACTCAGGGCCTATTAGTTTTATTGCTCTTAAGAATGATTTAAGATAAAAGGTTTCTTTAAAAAATATTGATATGCGGCAAATGAAAACAGCGGATTATTTAATGAAAAAAGCGGTGTCGGAAGGGGTATTCCCCGGCGCTGTTCTTCTCGTGTCCAAGGAGACCGGCCTGGTGGTCTTTGACGCTTATGGGGCAGCAAGGATCGGTCCGGAAAGGCGAATGACCAGAGAGACTGTTTTTGACCTCGCTTCGTTGACCAAACCATTGGCGACTACATTGGGCGTGATGATATTGGTTCAAAAAGGAGCATTGTTTCTTGAACAAGAGATCGGTACAATTATTTCTGCATTTCAGGGTACCGACAAAGAAAGAGTTACTATCAGACAGCTTCTTGCGCACAATTCAGGGCTTCCGGACTATCGGCCTTATTATAAGAGTCTTATGACATTTGCTCCGGAACGCGGAAAAGAGGGACTGGAAGAAATGCTGTTGTCCGAGCGGCTGATCGCGGCCCCTGGCACACAAACGGTTTACAGTGATATCGGATTCATGATTTTGGGCTGGGCGATGGAGGTTGTCACAAAAACGCCCTTGAATCTTTTTATAGAAGAGACTATTTACCACCCATTGGGCCTTCAAAACCTTTTCTTTCTCCCTTTGGATTCTGAAAAACCACGGTCTAATATCGACTTTGCCGCCACAGAGGAGTGTCAGTGGAGAAAAAAGGTATTGGAAGGGGAGGTTCATGATGACAACGCCTATGCCATAGGTGGGGTGGCCGGGCATTCTGGTTTATTTGGAATTGCAGAGGATATCCACCGGCTCCTTGTTGAACTTTTGAATACTCACCAGGGCAGGCCGAATAGCGGATTGTTTCACCCTGAGACGTTACGGACCTTTTTTCAACGTCAAACTTCAGGCCGGGCGCTTGGCTTTGATACCCCCACACAACCGGGGTCCAGCAGCGGGCGCCATTTTTCCCAACATAGTGTGGGGCACTTAGGCTACACAGGCACCTCGTTCTGGATTGATCTTGAGCGTTTGATCATTGTGATCCTGCTGACCAATCGAGTTCATCCAACAAGGGAAAACGATAAGATCAAGAACTTTAGACCGATTATACATGATGCGGTTATGGAAGAGCTGTTGAAAGATAATTCAGAAATTCCGAATTTAGGTACTTAGTGCTTTAACGAAAACCCTTAATTTTTACTTTTGAAATTCGAAATCCGAAACACTAAATCCGAAACAAATTCTAAATTCAAATGTTCAAATGCTTTAAACGGCAAAATACCGAGATTTTTGTTTTGAACATTGGAGAATTTGATATTCGAAATTGTTTCGAGTTTCGAATTTCGATATTCGAATTTTTGCCTGAACGTGACTTTTCGTGCAGGCACTATTTAAGGATTGTAAGGAGTAGAAAATGCCAGAATTAAACAGTTATATCGGTTTTATCGGCGCCGGCAACATGGCCGAGGCGATCATAAACGGTTTGCTTCAATCAGGAGTTTCCAGGCCGGAGCATCTTGTTGCAAGTGATGTGAGTACAAGTCGTTGTACTTATATGGCCGAAAGATACGGTATTCAGATAGCAGAGGATAATGTTGCAATATTTAATAGATGCGAGGTCATAGTGCTTGCGGTAAAACCTCAGCATATGAACGAGGTCCTTGAAGGAATTGCAAAGGATTCTAACTACGCTGTAATGAAGAGAAAGATTGTAATTTCCATTGCCGCAGGCGTGCCACTGCAAAGGCTTGAGAGATATCTTTATGCTCCAATTGACGAGCAAGTAAGATCGCAACTTCCTATTGTACGAGTAATGCCCAATACACCTGCCTTGGTCCGGGCAGGGATGGCGGGGATGGCAGGGAATAGATATGCAAAAAAGGAAGATTTAAAGACAGTTCGCACTGTTTTGGAGGCAATAGGGAAAGTGATCGAATTTGATGAGACCAGCTTGGACGCGGTTACAGCGTTGAGCGGCTCCGGGCCGGCATACATCTTTTATTTCGTGGAATCATTGGTCACTTCCGGCAAGTCACTGGGCCTTACTGAACCCGATTCCTTGATACTGACCCTTGAAACCATCAAAGGAGCGGTGAAATTGATGGAAGATACCGGTGAATCTGCTGATCTTCTACGTAAAAAGGTAACCTCTCCAGGAGGAACAACCGAGGCCGCGTTTAAAGTACTTGAAGGAAACAGGGTTAAAGAGATTATTGTAGAGGCACTACAGGCGGCAGCCAATCGTTCCGTAGAATTATCTAAATAGTATCCATCCAAAAAATACCCTCAATCCCTTCGCCCTTGACCGGTTGTATAGACCGGGGAAGGGCGACGGAATTTTTTACTTAATACTCAACAATAAACAATATGGTGCCGAATGGAAGAATATCATTCGAGTGTGGCGTTTTGACAAGGTGTACGTGACATAAAAAGGGTATGATTTCGTATGAAAATTAAAGACATCTTACTTGTGGATGATGATCGTGTTGCAGCTGCGTTTGTAGAAGATATCCTTGTTAAAGAAGGATATTCAGTTCAATATGTGCGAGACGGCAAAGAAGCACTGGATGCAATTCGAGAAAGTGCCCCTGATGCGATTTTTACTGATCTTATTATGCCGAAAATCAGCGGTGAGGAGCTTATTAGGCATGTGCGTGAGATGCCCGGCATGGGTGACATAGTGATTGTTGTCGTGACCGGAACGATTTCTGAGCAACATGAAGTACTACGAACCCTTCCGGTCAATGCTTTTATTCCAAAGGGGCCTCCCGATTTACTAAGAGCGGACGTGCTGTCTGTCTGCCGGCATCTTAAAAAATTTCCGACACTTTCTATGCCGCTAACGACCGAGACCGCCCTCCGGCTGGCGCCACGGCGGGTCGTCAAAGAGTTGTTGGCTTCCCGTCAATATCGCGAGAAAATTATCGAGAGACTGAGCGAAGGGCTTGTGATTCTTGACACCGATTTTCGGGTCATTAAAATTAACGCAATGGCCGAACGGTTTTTGAATAAGCCGGTAGTAGACTTTATAGGTCGCTCATTTTCAGAATGTTTCGAAAATAGGGATAAAGATGCCATAGAAGATCTTTTAACGACGTTATTGGCAGGAGAGGACACAGAGAGCCAGAAGATTATAGTTAGGCACTTGGAACGCATACTTAATTTGAAATTTTCTATCTTGGTTGATCAGGTTAGCCACAATGTCGTGGCATGCCTAGCCCTTATTGAGGACATAACCGAGAGGAAGCTTTTGGAAAGGACACTTCATGAATCGGAAGAAAGGTATAGGGCCATTGTTAATACGGTGCCGGATGTAATATACCACCTGGATTCCGAAGGGCGATTCCTTTTTGTAAACTTTTCTGTGGAGAAGCTTGGATATACTAGTGGGGAACTTATCGGGAAGAGCTTCCTGGAAATTGTGCACCCTGATGACGTGGAACAGGCGAAATATACCTTTAATGAGAGGAGAGTAAGTGGACGTGGGCCAGAAGGGGTAGAACTCCGTCTCGTGCCGAAAGAGGCGAAGGAGACCCGGATTTACAACGTGCGGAACATGTCAGTGATAATTAAAGCGAGAGGATTATACGACGTCCCGGACCATGATATTCATAATGGAGGTAAGAGGTTTATAGGTACCCAGGGTATTGCTCATGACATTACCGACCGCAAAATGATGGAGGGGATACTTGTCAAGGCAAAGGAGGATTGGGAACTCACCTTTGATGCGATAACAGACCTGGTGATGCTTTTAGATAAGGATCACTGCATTGTCAGGATTAATAAGGCCGCCGCCGATGCGCTTGGCGTTGACAAGGAGGAAATACTAGGGAGGAAGTGTTACGAAGTAGTACATAACCATGGGCAGCCTATTGCAGGATGCCCGCTACAGAGGACTACGCGTGACCAGCTTCCCCATTCACGGGAGATTGAGGAATCGAATTTGGATGGCGTTTTTATATGCTCCACGGCACCGATACAAGACAAGAAAGGCGAGATATTAGGATACACTCATTCTTTGAAGGACATAACCGAACGGAAGCGGCTGGAGGCCCAATTTCATGAGGCCCAAAAGATGGAGGCGATAGGTACATTGGCCGGAGGGATAGCTCACGATTTCAATAACCTGTTGATGGGTATACAGGGGTATGCTTCTTTAATGCTTCTTAAAATTGATTCGGTTCATCCGCATTTTGAAAAGCTGAAGAAGATAGAAGATCAGATAAAAAGCGCTTCCGAACTGACCAATCAACTCCTCGGGTTCGCCCGTGGCGGTAAATATCAGGTCCGCCCTATAGATCTTAATAAATTAGTAACAAAAAGTGTCGAGATGTTTAGAAAGACCAAAAAGGAGATCGTCGCCCACACCAAAGTGAGTGAGGAACTTATAATTATTGAAGGCGATCAATATCAGGTTGAACAGGTCCTTTTGAATTTGTACGTAAATGCTTGGCAGGCCATGCCGGAAGGTGGTGATTTGTCTGTTGAACTGGGTCCCGTGATTGTCGAGGCAACCGATGCCGAGTTTTATGAAATACAACCAGGCCGGTATGTAAGAATATCTGTTCGTGATACCGGCATCGGCATGGACCAGGAGACGCGGGCGAGGATTTTTGAACCTTTCTTTACAACAAAGGAGATGGGACGTGGGACCGGCCTTGGGTTGGCATCGGTATACGGAATCGTGAGAAACCATAATGGCGCAATAGAGGTGGAAAGCGAAGTAGGTAAAGGAAGCACTTTTCACATCTATTTCCCCATTTCCGAAAAGGCGTTGGAGGAGGAGAAATCGCCTACGGATGAGATCATAAAAGGAAAAGGAACGATTCTGCTGGTTGATGACGAGGAGATTATTTTAGATGTTGGTTCGGAATTGCTTACATCCCTGGGATATACGGTAATAAGAGCATCAAGTGGAAAAGAGGCCGTGGATATTTATCGTGATAAGAATGACGAAATTGATCTGGTTATCCTTGATATAGTAATGCCGGTAATGGGGGGGGGAGAGACCTATGATATGTTGAAAGGGATCAAATCAGACATTAAGGTCATCCTTTCAAGCGGGTACAGTATAGACAAAAAGTCAGATGATATTATTGCAGGCGGGGTGAATGACTTTCTTCAGAAACCTTTTAATGTAGAAGTCTTGTCACAAAAAGTCAAAGAGGTATTGGTGATTTCGTAAAGAATCCGAAATGCGCCTTGCTGTTTACGTGATACCCTGAGTTTGCCGCCGCGGAATTGTTTAGGGCCATATCTATGCTTAATGAGCGAACTATGAATGCGAATTCTTTGATGAACAATAGGATACTATGTGTAGATGACGATGTCGCCATACTTAAATTATACAAAACCATCTTAGGCGGAGAATACCCGTTATCGCGAGGCGATATCAACAAGGGGTCATCTAAAGGGAGTGCGCCGCATGGAACGGATAGATTGCCGTTCAATGGTCAGGCCTATGAGATATGGTTAGCACAGAGTGGTGAGGAAGCCATTAGACTGGTCATGAAAGAAAGGGATAAAGGTCGGCAGTTTGCTGTCGGACTTTTTGATATGAAAATGCCGGGGGGCATGGATGGTCTTGAGACGATCCAAAGGGTACTTGAGATTGATCCTGTTCTTCATTGCGCAGTGGTTACGGGCCATAGCGACCACGGCGTATCAGAGATAAACAAAGTATTTCGTTCCAAAGATCAGTGGATTTTGCTCAAAAAACCCTTTGAAAATGACGAGTTGTTGCAGATTGCCCATCACTTGGTTTCCATGTGGGAACTGAAAAGGGAAAATCAACAATTTATCACTCACCTTGAGCAAGAGGTCGAAAGACGAACGCTTAAATACAAAGAAATAGCCCATCGCCTGATTCTTATTAACCAGCTAAACAAAGAGATGAGAACTGCTGTTGATATGTCCGAACTTCTTAACAGGATGTTGGAGGAATTAAAGCTTGTTGTTGGCGCCGATATCGGTTCTCTTCTATTGCTCGAAGAAGCTGACCATACAATCGTGAAAGCAGCGGTTGGGCCAAATAAGGAAAAGGTAGTAGGTTTGAAGAACGACATAGATCAAAACCGGATTTCCAATTATGTCATTAAAACCAAAAAACCGATTCTTGTGGCTGACTTATGGCAAGATGGAAGATTCCTGGATGCTGCGGATCAACAACGACCCAATTATGATTCAAACATGAGTGTGCCTTTGCTGGTTAAGGATAAAGTTATAGGTGCAATAAACTTTGGAGCTGCCAAAGAACATAAGGTTTTCAGCAAAGAAGACCTTGACTTCGTAAACACCATTGCTTGTCAGATCGCCGTGGCGATCGAGAATGCCCGCCTCTATACCGAGTTGAGCGTTTCATATGATCAGCTAAGCAATTCATATATGCTTACTATAAAGGCCTTGACAAAAGCTATTGATGTCAAAGATCATTATACATTCGGCCACTCGGAACGCGTGACCAAGTATTCTCTGACTATCGCTGAGAAGCTGAATTTCTCACAGGATGAATTGCATAAACTACGTAGGGCTTGCGTCCTTCATGATGTCGGGAAAATCGGAATCCCCGAGACGATTCTCAATAAGCCCGGGGGATTGACTAATGAAGAATTTGCCGAGATCAAGAAGCATCCCGCCAAAGGCGCTGAAATCATAAAAGATATACCATTTCTGGAAGATATAGCAAAGATTGTCTACCACCATCACGAACGATTTGACGGCAGAGGCTATCCGGATGGGATCGCCGGAAAGACAATCCCTCTGGGAGCGCGAATTATGGCTGTTGCAGACACCTACGACGCCATGACCAGCAATCGACCGTATCGAAAAGGGCTGGACAAAATGGTCACCTTCGATGAAATTAAGAATTGTTCAGGTTCTCAGTTCGATCCGGATGTGGTCAGAGCATTCATTGAAGCCTTTCAGAAAGGTCTCTTTAATTGACTTCGTAAAAAGTCATATATTTCCTCTTATTCACCTTCACCCCGGCCCTCTTCCATCAATCGAGGGGGGCTTTTGGACCTTACGAAATCATCAACTCTAATCCGTTCCATATAATCCCGGATTAATGATACAAGAAGCGGTGTCAGCGTGATCAAGGCTATTAGGTTGGGAACGGCCATAAGCCCGTTCATGGCGTCGCAAAAATCGATTACCACACTTAGATGGATCACAGAACCGAGGAATATAAAGCCGACGTAGATCCAGCGATAGGGTGTCACTGCTTTTTTGCCGAAAAGATAATCAACAGCTCGATCCCCATAGTAGGACCAGGAAACAAGGGTGGAAAAAGCGAAAAAGATAATAGCCAGGGATACCACCGTGCCGGAGCCGGGGATTCCCATGTCAAAAGCCGCGCTCGTTAGTTTTCCTTTGACACTTACGGTCTCGTATGCGCCGGTACATATGATTACAAGAGCAGTGATGGTACAGACAACAATGGTGTCGATAAATGGGCCGAGCATGGCCACCATACCCTGGCGGATTGGCTCCCGGGTCCTTGCGGCGCCGTGGGCCATGGCTGCGGAACCGAGTCCGGCTTCGTTGGAGAAAAGGCCCCGGGCAACACCGGACTGTATTACTCCCCCCAAAAGACCGCCGGCGACGGATTCCGGCGCTGTAAAGGCATATTTGAAAATAAGTCCTAACCCATGAGGGATAGCACCTGCGTTTTTGAGCAAAATAAACAGGCCGGCAAGTATATAGAAGGCGCACATAAATGGCACGATTTTGCTCGCAACGTTCGCAATACGTTTAATCCCTCCCAGAATGACAACGGCTACGATGGTCGCCGCCAACAGCCCTACTATAATATTAACCGTACCCGAAGATTGGGCATTATGGCCGTAGAGGATTGTATTGACCGCCGCCGCCACATTGTTGATCTGGAACATATTGCCGATACCGAGGCTTGCTATGGCCGTGAAGGCGGCAAACAGGACGGCCAGCCATTTAAACGAAGGCCCCATTCCCATCTCGATATAGTGCATCGGGCCTCCATGCACCTCGCCTGTTTCATCAATTCTTCGAAAGTGCACGGCAAGGGCGCAGCAGCCAAACTTGGTTGCCATTCCCACAAGAGCGGTAATCCACATCCAAAAAACCGCGCCCGGCCCGCCCATAAGGATAGCGGCGGCAACGCCTACGATATTACCTGTGCCTATGGTCGCGGAAAGTGCGGCAGAAAGAGCGCGAAAAGGGCTGATCTCTCCCGGGTCATTAGCTTTGTCGAACCGACCCAGCAGGGCCTTTATTCCGTGACGAAATCCTCGGAACTGAATGAATGAGGTTCGTATAGTGAGGTAGAGTCCTGTCCCCACCAGGAGGAGCATTAGGGGAGGACCCCATATAAAGGAATCAATTTTTGCGATTATACCGGCAAGGTCCATGTAGATTTATTTATAATGGTTGAGTCCTTACGTCAACAATGAAGATGGAAAATTCATATAGAATTAGGTAAGCTCAGGGAGTATTGGAGTGTTGGAGTACTGGAGTGTTGATATATGTAATCGAGAAAGTATATTGAAATTCCGAGAGTTTTTTGTAGTCATTTCCGACAGAAAAAATTGACTTGCCGGTTTTCCATTACTCCACTACTCCATCACTCCAAGCATTTTTTCTGCTACTTCATCACCACGATTGTAACCCGCCGGTTTTTCGCGCGGTTGCCGGGAGTGTTATTGTCGGCTATAGGTCTGGATTCGCCATAAGAAGTTGTGCTTATGCGGTTCAGTGGAATACCGTGCTCCATGTTCAGGTAATGCATGACTTGCTCGGTTCGGGCCTGGCCCAGCTTCAAATTGTACTCTGCAGACCCAACATTGTCGGTGTGTCCTTGTATCTCGAGGTAGGCATCTTTGTTTTCCGAGTTCAAATTGTCGGCAAAACCATCGAGGGCCGCCTTGGCCTGATCGGAAAGTTCGCTTTTGTCAAAGGAGAAAAAGACCGAATCGTCTGAGAGTGTCATCTCATAAAGAAACTTCCCCTCCGCCAGCTTGCCTTTCTTCTCTGCTCTCGCCATTGCTTCCTGAACGGTGCCTGACAGCTTGCTAATATCGCTTTTTTCATTTTTGTAATAGAGAATCTGAAGATTAGTTTTAAATATCCCTGAGGTGGTCGGGCGGAGCCTGGGCTGGCTGACAAAATTGACCGCTTCCTTATCGTAAAAATACGTTAACTCAATATTTGATGATCTGAAACTCCAAATACGTCGATAATATAAATGGTCTTTAAAAGAGTGATCCCCTGAACGCGAAGGGGCGCCATATTCTTTTTTTAGTATATTCTCAACGTATTCAAAATCACTTTTAAAAACATAATCATCGGCGTTGGTCAACAAGATTACGCCACACAATTTATTCCCTTGATCCGCAAAGAAATAGACATCAAAATTTATACCTGACAATTTATAATTCCTCATAACGTACGCAACGTCACGTTCCTCATCGGCGGGGAATCGGTATTTATCAGTTTCGGTAGGGTCTTTAATTTTTCCTTCATAAAATTCTTCAATTTTTTTTATATCGTCTCCCCATTTCAATTTTTGCCAACCCCCTACATCCCTGGGCGCTGATAAGGAAAGACCGGGCAGTAGAATAAAAGAAAAGAATAGAATAAGTATAAATGCCTTTCTAAGGTGCATAAGAACCTCCATTTGAAGCAGGTAACACAAACAAGCTCTTAAAAGACTTTTCAAAGGTCTCTTAAAGCCATCACAATTAATATCGTCATTTATTCTAAATACTGTAAAATTAGATTGACAGAACACCTCAACTTTAGTCACTTTAGATCACTTTAGTCACTTCAAACTTAGTATGAGGTACACCCTTTGCTTTGGTTCACCCTTGCCCTTGCGACAGCGCTGACCGTTGCTACCGGAGACGCCCTTACCAAGAAGTTCTTTGGTCGTTTTTCACCTTATGAGATGGCCATTGCGGCCTCGCTGTATAGCCTCCCCTTTCTACTGGTTAGTTTTCCCTTTATCCCTATTCCAGAATTAGACAGTGTTTTCTGGTGGACCGTCTGTATATTGGTCCCCCTGGATACCCTTGCCTTTTATCTCTACATGAGGGCGATCAAACTTTCTCCTCTTTCTCTTTCAGTTCCATTTTTGTCTTTTACACCTGTATTTATGATAGGAACCGGTTTTTTTATCTTAGGGGAAAGCCCAAACAGTTGGGGACTTATCGGGATCGGACTGGTGGTGATAGGGAGTTATGTATTGCATGCCAATGAAGTTCGGTACGGGTATCTCGCGCCGTTTCGGGCCATTTTCAGGGAACCCGGGTCATGGCTGATGCTGATCGTATCGCTGCTCTATTCTTTGTTGGCGGTTTTAGGCAAAAAGGCGATCCAGCACTCTTCACCCCTTTTCTTTGGGTTCTTTTTTCTCGCCGCCCTTAATCTGTTAACGTTGACATTGTTTCCGCTCCTTGCAAAGATTCAATGGGGGGCCTTGCTGAGGATGCCTCGCAAAGGGTTGTGGGTAGGCCTCATGCTCTTCCTGCACGTAATATTTCACAGCCTTGCCATCAGCATGGTCAAGGCGGTCTATATGATTTCAGTGAAGCGGATGAGTATCCTGTTCAGCGTGGTATACGGCTGGCTCTTATTCAAGGAAGCCGAGATCAGTAACCGGATGCTCGGAGCATTCCTGATGTTTTTGGGAGTAGTTTGTATTACGTTGTTGGGGTAGAAGCGTAGTTACGAGTTAAAACTCTCTTCAACTTTCACTTTCCAGACTGTTCAGACAACATTGAACTTCAGAAAGTTTTTCATTAATAATTCGGGATAGATGATAAGAGAAACCAGTGATGGTACAGATATCAGAATCCTATCGAAACAGTTTTCGGGAATGCCAGAAAG
>JBDRFJ010000196.1:0-10607 GCA_043818915.1 Pseudomonadota bacterium
TACAATCCAAAGGAAGGAAAAGACCAAGAGGAATGAGAAGGAAAAAGAAATTACTTTTTTCTCTTCTCTTCAATAACAGGAATTAGATGGGGGTAATCTTAGATCGGTGGTAAATGGGGAGAATTAAATCGGTGGGAACAATCGAACGTTCATTAGCATTAATCTCAAAAAGAATTTGATCACGGCTAAATAATTTGTCTAAGGCGTCAACTACTTTCTCAGCCATGATCTTATCTGTTGCCTTCTCAACAATTTTATTCCGCCAAGTCATTTTTCCTGCCCATAATCAGAGTATTATAATAAAAACCCCACCATCTCCTAAAAGAAAAGTGGGGTTTCAATTTCTCCTAACCATATCTTCCCTCCAGGCAAGGGATTGGAAAGCTATTTCTGAAGGGATGATAGCAAAATGGGAAGGAATGTCAATATCAAACACCCAAGTTTGAAAGGAGGGCGGTTCCGTTGCTCTGTCTGGCTTTGATTATTTTGCGATATTTTAAACAAACCCCGCTAATTAGGGGGAATGGTTAAGATGGTGAAGATAAAGTACCACTTTTCAAATCTTTTTATATTTCTTCTTCATATTTTTAAAACTTTATAGAAAAAGGGGTATTAACCTTAACCACCTTAACCATCTTCACCGTGATCAAACCAATAAATTGTTGTATTCATTCTCCCCTCTTTCCAATGCAGGCCGAGTTTCTTTAAACCATCCCGCATACCGGCTAAACGCTTGCCGAAGCTTATATTACCATTAGGCCATCCTTGCGGCATTTTTGAAGGGGTAAGCTCCTTGTAGAGGTCTCCTGAAGCAATCTCTCTCTTCCAATTTTCAGGTTTCTTCAGCCACTCATCCTGGGCTTTTCTTTTGCCCCAATCCTAAGCCCCAGACAAGGAACTTTAATTGTTTTGGGAAATGTGGTAAAAATGAAGATAAATAAAAGCTATTAGCATGAAGCAATGACATTTGATCCCAACACACTTCTTACAGCCGAAGAATTCGCCCAACCGAGAACACCAGCTGAGTTGTCTTATTGGGTGGAAGACAAATGCCGCACGTTTGCCCAACATAGGGAAGCCAAAGAATGGATATTGCTTCACAAGGGTCTTTTCCAGAAATTTTATGAAGAGATATATCCTCTTAGTCTTTTCGTTAATCACCTTTATGCAGGACGAGCAGACATTAAATGCGCCCCTAATTTAGATAATAGAGATTTTGATGCAACAATTACTGACTATTCAGTATCCCCCCCATCTGAAATAAAAATTGAAATCACTTCTGCAATTGAGAAAAATCCTCACCTTCGAATGGAATATTTTGTAGAACACGGTCACGTGAATGTGTGGGGTCCGCTGTCCTCTTCAGGAACCAAGAAAACAGGAGGCCACAAGATTCATGTTGAAAACCAAGCTATTGCCCATAATGAACTCTTGGGAAAAAACCTTTCATTTATTCGGGAGGCTGTCAAGCGAAAGACTGACAAGTCAACTAAAGTCCATAAGTACGGCCAAGGACATGTCTTAATTGTATTCTTTGATGACTGGCAGTGGTTCGAACCGGTTCGTGATGGGAATATCCTTAAAGACTTTATGGAAAGGAATGTCCTGACCTCCCACATAGACTTTGCTGCCCTCTATATTTTAGGGCTATCGGGGAAAAGTTTCATACGTTTTGACCTGATCAAAATATGAACTCTTTACCTTGCGTGCCTTCTTCTTCTTTTTCAACCCAAACATATCCCCTTGCCCGTAAACGTGATTTAAAACTTCAGCGCTCACCCAAAATAACCCTTTTGTGCTCATATGGAATGACCCTTGAGATGCGCAGTGGATAAGTCGGCAATATTGATACGGAGGGGTTTTGAAGGTAACCAGGGGCGGGGACGAGGTGGAGGTTACAAAGGAAGAGAGAGGGGGACAATAGATCAGAGTCTCCCTTGAGAGTCCCGTCTTGGCGGGATTGATTCTGGATTACCCTTTCGTTTTATCCTGAGCCCTTGTAAGGTTCGGGGGTCCGGTGGTACGAAGGAATTTGTCTTCTTCCTCTCTAAGATAGAGTTCGAGGAAGTCGTCTTCATACCGATCCCAGAGGAGATTGTTGAGTTTCTCGATGAGATTCCAGATTTCCCAAGCGATTTGGATTTCCTTTTGATCTTTCATTTCTTCCTTTCTTTGGCGGTACCCTTCGATTCCATCGTGTTGGATTTCTTCGGGAGTGAAGCCCGGTATGTGGGTAGATCAAGATTTGGTGTTCTTCCCCGTGGCGGGGGAGGATACCCGTAGAGAAGGGCCCTTGATGCGTATGGTGATACAGTGGTGTTGGAGACGATCCAAGAGGGCGTCAACGAGGGTTTTTCTCTGAAAGAGGCCATACCATTCCGGGTAGTCTAAATTCGTAGTCAAAATCGTGGATTGTTTCCCATATCGTTCCCCCATGAGTTTAAAGAAGGCTTTGACCTGTTCGGGTTTAAGGGTCAGATACCCAAGCTCGTCAATCAAAAGCACGTCGTAGCGACAGAGGCGATGGATGAGTTTAGGGCTGGATCGATCGGCCGATAGTCCGCGCAGCCAACCTGAGCCGCGTTGTGTTGCTGGTGGCCGAGTCTTTGGACAAGTTAAAGACAAAAGCCCCTTGGGCCAATCGCTACTTGCGATATGGGATGACTGCTAATTTTCAATCCAAAAAGTCAGAACCCGTCCCTGTACCGATGAGATCAACGTGCGCGGCCCGCGATCCATGGTATGACCTGACAGGACTGGTGCGTCCGGGAATTGCCTTGTGGCCAATGGCTCAGCAGTATAGGCATATCATTCCAGGCAACCCAGAGCGTTTGGTATGCAATCACAGGCTTTTTGATGTGGCGGCCTTGAGGCTAACGCCAAAGGAATGCGATGCGCTGGTGGCTATCCTAAACTCGACACTTGTTGGCCTATTTAAGAACTTCTATGGTCGCTATACAGGGACCGAGGGTTCCCTTGACACGGAAGTCATTGACGTAAGACTCGTAGAAATACCTAACCCTCAAGGCATTTCGTCTCAGATAAGCGACCGGCTAATCAACGCTTTTGGACGGATAAGTAAGCGCGAAGTGGGCCGGATGGTCGAAGAGCAACTGATGGACTGCCATACACCTGAGCGTGCCCGCAAGCTGGCGGCCGGGCCGTTGATGTTACCAAACGAATTGCAGCAAGCCGATCGCCGGGATCTGGACGATGCCGTTTTTGAACTGCTTGGCGTGGTTAATCCACAAGAACGCCACGATTTAGTAAGCAGACTTTACGAGGCAACTGCCAGGCACTTTCGCGACATCCGGGTAGTGGAAATCGAGAAAATGCAGCAACGGGCGAAGTCGGACAGCCGAAGATTCAGCATTCAGGACTTGGCGGCGGATGTTTGGGAAGCCGCCGAGCTTGAGGACGCAACCCCACTTGTAGAATGGATCGCGAAACGCTCCGGACCAAATTCATTAGTAATTATCCCAGAGGAACGACCGGCAATCCCTTCTATAGATCCCCTTTTCGCTCCCAAGAGAGCATATTTTGGCAAGGATCACAAGACTTACATAGACTACCGCTCGCGTGAACAAGCCGAACTGGTGGTGCGTTTGGCTAACCTCAACATATCCGGGGAGTTGAACTTACCTGCGGATCCGGAAGAATGTATAAAGCTTTTGAACCTCATTGATAAGCGCTTAAGCCAAGCTCATACTATCTTCAAGGATTTGGCTAAAAGTCGAACCAGCGATGATCGCGTTGCAGATCAATTAATCGATCTATTACTACGATGGTTCACATTAGGGCGCTAACTTGAAAATCCCCAACCATGGGAAGACCCACGGGCCACGTCTTAACATTCAACTTCAATTAAAGAGTAGATTAAAAGCCAGGGTTATGTACCCTGGCTTTTTTATTTTGGCTGAGGGGGCGGGGGGGTAGGGAAGAGGGACTCCTCTTTGTCCTGTTGACTATTTTGCCCAACCTGATAATATTTGTTTGAATTAAAGGCTTTCCCATCATCCTTATCGGGAGGAAGGTCATGGTAGGGAGATTTTAAAACCCCATTTCTTGAAAGAGAGGTGGGGTTTTTTTGTTTAACGACTTCTCCCTGAAAGTGGGATCTGACAAATCTTTTCAAAAGGTGTAGGTTTCAACCCATGATCGATAGAATGGGTGTTTTTAGATATACTTTGGGTTTAACAGCCCGGTTTTTATGCGGATCCGTATAAGACGCCACCATAAAAAGCAACAATGGATACAAGTGGTTGGTATTAGAGGAATTATTGCAGTAATATTCGCCCTATCAACGGCGTGTGATACGGACCGGAAACCGATTTTCCGCATATTATGCGGATCCATCCAATCGCTGGTTGAGAAATAATGTTTAGCCGTCGCGAACGAATCTCTCGAAATACTCTGAAATCTCTTGGTGTAAAACAGCCCTGGAGTACCCGATATGGGCCATATGCTTTTTTGTTTTCGGTTCTTATTGTCGCGGTGGGATTTTACTTGCATGACATCCTACGACCGGATACGTTCGAACTTAGGGGTATAGCAACCCCATTTGTTACAGTTTCTGCACTTCTCTTAGCCCTTCATCAATGGAAGCACCTTCGTAATGAAGTCTCTATCGCAGGAAGTTTGGAACGCCTTGATATTGTCAATACCTACTTCAGAGATCAAAATAATATTAAAATGGTAGCAAATATCTTTGGTGAGGATGCCACCTGGGATGAAGGGATCGGCGATCCTCAAGAGTGGCAGAGGAGGATGTATGTCTTTATGGAACTCGACAATTTACAATATGCCCTTGAAAAGTATCGTCTGGGTTACTCTTCTGCCTATCAAGCCATGAGAGTGGTCGATGTTTTTTCTGCAAGATGCAAGAGCGAGGCTTTTCTCAGCATGGCGCAGAAACTTGTTTCAGCTGAAGTTGGATCGTATACTCGAGAAACCTGTCTAACTGTGTCCAATTTGAAAAGGGGTCAGAGATTCTATGAAGTTCTAAATGCTAGATAAGCGCTTCCAGCCGACGCCCTACAGCCCCGCTCTTGCGGCGCGCCGGCTTCCGGGCGCGGCTGAAGCGTGGCGTTAGATTCGAGGGCTCTTGAGCAAGCGCGAACCAAAGGTCGGTCTTGATTCACAATGCCTGTCGTATCTGCTTGATGCAATAAACGGTATCGGGGAGCCGACTGATGAACTCGCGGACGAACGGAAGGCTCTTATACGGGTCTGGTTCTATACGCCTGGCACATTCTACTTGTCGGAGACCGTCGTCGCCGAATGCGGCAGGATTCGGAACATTAGTCGGCGCGAGCTTCACGAAAGTTTTGTACAGGTACTTTTCTTAGATCCTCCGGTTCAGTATCGGGTACTTGTCGGCTCGCGGGTTTCAGCTTTGCTCGCTATCCATCCCATGGCAAACGATTGTCGGGTACTCGCGGAAGCAGAGGATCTGGAATTGGATGCCCTTCTTACCTATGACAAGACCTTTCTGCAACGTCTCGCCCCAGCGTCGCTCACGGTCGCCTTAGTTACGCCCGCCGTCTATTGGGCCAGACTTGGAATTCCAAAGGGAGCGCGTCCTGAGACAGTTCCGCATAACAGGAACCCCTTGAGCAAGGAGTCGTGGTGGCGTTGGTAAGCGAATCTAACCATCGCATCGAGTGCGACGTGCCAACGCGTGCGCCTCATGCAAGTAGCCGTCTTCCATCAGCCTAAGGAGCTGAAAGTATGCTCAACTACAGGCGTTATCAGTTTCATGACATCTATGAGATAATAATAGCGCGCAAGGTCATAGCAAAAGCGCCCTCCAAGGATAGACATATTGTACAGACCGTCGAGCTAAATCTGCTCGACTTATACCAAGGTCGGACTTCTCTGGATTCACTTATCGAGGAACTGAACGGCAGAACCTTTGACACCTTTGATACAATCGCAGAGACCTCCTCCAAGGTGCTTTCAAAGTTCTTGGGCATTGAAGTCGAACCAAAGACAAGGGCAGTCCCCTTGACCAAATACTACAATGATACGCTCCATTGTAATCTCAGGTTCCTGCGCGATGGCGACAAAGATTGGCTCAAGCCCAGCATACGAGCATTTACCACTGACACCTCCCTTTCCATCCATAGGTACCGAGTCGAGTTCACCATTGCAGAACTACTTGATTCTATCGCGGGCTGGTTTGAGTCCTACTTCGCTTTCTTCAGCACAGTTGAGTCGAGGCTGAAAGGCGCCGTGATCGGCTCATGGCCAACTTTCGTCAAGCAGTCAGAACTATTCTTGGCCCGGGTTAAGGAGTTCAAGAAGCAATTCGGTTCCGAGACAGTGAGGATAGCTCTGACTCAATGGCCTCTCCGCCTCGCCGTTGACTACACTCCCGAGGTGGCCCTTCTGCATCCTATGAATGCCGATTACAGAGACAAGGCGCTTATTCCCCTGTATTTGGAGATGAACGGCATCATCGACATAAACGATTTCTCCCTCACAACCTCGCCGCGAGAGCCAGCTCAAATCGATATTCAGTGGGTCGTCACAAAGCCCTGCCTTCAGAATCTCTTTGATCATGATTCTCTGTTTCTTTCAAGTGGTGTCTTGAAGACACTCAGCGAATCACAGATAGTAATCATCGATCGTATCTATGGAGAATTACACGACGCGCTCGTTTTCGATGGGAAGCCAAAGCTGCGAGACTCACTTCGCGACCTGCTGCCGTGGCTCCTGGCCAAGACTGCCTTCTGTCTGGAAGAACCGTCATATTTGCGGGACAAAGCGCTTGAGTACCTCCAGAAGCACAAGGGTGATGCGTACCTCAAAGCAGAAGATGGCTTTTTTCTTCCATTCATTTACGAGAAAATGGTCGACCACTTCGGAACAAGCAGAGTACTGAAAAAACCTGAGAAATACAAAGGCGAGATAGACCTATTGTTCGATAGCCACATTCCTATCGAGCTCAAGGTGTGGAAAGAGGGCGGCGACCTGCTCGAGAGAAGCGTTGATGAGATGTTCCCGCACGTCGGTCAAGCCGCGGCATACGCCGCCGAGACCAGAGTGGCATTCCTTCTTCTCCTTGACGTGTCCAAGCCAGACAGTGAGATAACTAATCTTGAGAACTGTTGGAAAGTTATAACAAAGGGGTTCGACATTAACGAGGGGTTAGCAACGAAGGTCGTCGCTGGGATCTTCTATTGCAACTACCCCTCACCATGTCGCTACAGGTAACGCCGGTATTTGCATAACCAGCGGCTCCACCGAATCGCCGATAAATCCGGCTCCCGGTGAGCCTTAGCGTTATACCGCAACGAGGTGAGCAATGACTGAATTGGCCATCATAAACAACCGGACTCTGGAGGGGTTCAATTTTTGCAAAAAAGCATATCAGGTGTTTTACAAAATTAGGTATTCGCCAGATGGCTTAAGACGAATAAGAATAAGGGACGACCGTACAAAAAAGCTAATTGAAGAGGTTTTGCCTATTGCTCGGTATGTGCAGGCCGTATATTACCCAGGAAGACGGATAAGAATAAGATGGATTGACGGGAACCAGAATTATGATGGAATAGCATACCACTACGGCGACGATGTGAAGAAGGGTCTCCAGCCTAAGAAGATATACCTTGAAGTAACAAACGCAGTGCACCAAAAGGATCATTTGCACCGGAAGCATTTGCATGAAAAAGGGCATGTTTTTGGATACGGAGGAATAAAACTCAACAAAACGACAAAAGAAATAGAATCTACGCCTGTTGTCCGAAACGGATATGAGCACATCAGTGAGCTGGTTGATTTGGTTAAACGAAGAATTGGAGAAAAAGAGAAGAAGAAATACCCAGACCCATGTGTTCTCATTATCCAATATAATACGGACACGATCATCTGTTCTGACGAGTGGGAAGTAATGATTAAGGCGTTAAAAGGCATTCCTGATCGTGATAGATTTCGTGAGATATTCCTATTGGAAAGTAACTTCAGGAGACAAGAGTTCATATGATGGGACGGTATAACAAGCGGATGCAGCGAGTCGCCGAAAAGGCCGGCTCTGGCTGATCCGCCACGGTTCGGCATATATAAAATAGCCATGGATATTGAAGTTATCATTGAACGAATAGCTAAGGCAAAGAAAACTCCTAACTTCGATGAACAAGATACCGTTGAGCGTCTTATTGTTCCGGTCATCCAACTTTCAGGATGGGATATCGATTCAATCGATCCTTTTTACTTACGTCGTAAAAAGGCCGACACACGAAGTTACCGTCAAAGATTTGATTTAGAGCTTCACATTCCTGGTTATGAAAAGCCAAAATTCGTTTTCGAATGTAAGGCAATTTATGAAAATATTCAATTGATTGGCAAAGGAGCCTCAAACAATACAAATGATGCTTCTGATTTTGTTCGTCAGCTCAGAAACTACTGTCTTGATGGAAAGCATTTATTTGAACAAAATTGGTCGGTACCAATTTTTACAAATGGTTGCGGTTGGGTTATATTTACTTCAATGTTTACAGAGACTGGTCGAAAAAACGAAAATATTTCAGAAGATAACTTTAATGATTTCGTTCGGTATAATAGCTCTGTCGGCGATAAGTGCTTTTCAGGGGTAATAGAAATTTTGAAATATTCTAATGCCGAAGCAACCCGTGGACACTGATCGGGATTTCTCTGCGCTCAATCCCGACAGGTCATGCGAACCTTTCGGATACAAAGAGAATAGAAATGAAAGGAGATGACATGAAGCGCGAAAATCTGCCTGCTGCAATCCGGAAAAAGATACAAACCCAACTACACAAAAAAGGAATCCCACCCGAGAAGATCAATCCGCGGTTTTTGTCGGTCCCCAAAGCCGTGTCCGGAATGGCCTGGGTGCTTAAATCAACCCATCCTGCATCCTTACAAAGAGAATAATTCTCCTATTTGCGGTCCCTCCCGCTGTTAATCCTGAATGCCTCTCTAACCTCTTCCAAGGGAAAATCAGGCTCGGGAAAGCGATATGCTGGCTCAAATAGGCAAATAGGACCACTTCGGGGTACTCCATATTGACCTTTGACAAGAAAGATGGAATCTACCTTCATATCCTCATGACCCGGGAGAGAACTCTAAAGTCAAATCGAACACGCTTCCTATACAATCCAACGCCTGTCATTCCACGGACACCTGCATTGAATTATCCGGGTGCAAATAGCTTTCCACGGTATTGATTTTTACAATGGTCGTGAGTTCGAGATCGGAAAGGAATAAATAATGACTCACTTCATGGCTTTCACCTGTTTCCATGTTCTCGATGACTCCTCTAATGATTTTATCAGCCATAAATTTCTTCCATCCTTTCAGGTCCTGATTTATCGTCCTAGATTATAGATTCCTAATTAATATTGCAACATAGTGACCATTGTGGTATCGTGGAAATACCCTGTCTGAAAGGAGGAATCCACGATGCCATTCGTTAGCAAACGGGCCAAGCTGCAAATTTCGGCAGAAGACATGAATTTCTTAATGCAAACCGGCCGCTCACGAACAGAAAGCCTATCCAAGGTGCAGCGGGCTAAGATTCTTCTCGCATATCATCGAGGCGATACGATCTCCCAAGTTTCCAGGGAGATGAGAACGAATCGCCCCAGAGTAGAAAGAACCGTTCAAAAAGCACTCGAATACGGGGTCCATGCTGCATTACGAGATCTACCTCGTAGGGGCCGATCCCCCAGTATTTCTACGGAAGCCAAAGCTTGGCTCATCTCCCTTGCTTGTACCAAACCCAAAGACTTGGGCTACTCTGCTGAGACGTGGACAACCAAAGAGCTTGCTCGACATGTTCGCATGCATTGTAGGAAAAGTGGCCACCCCTCTTTGGGTCACTTATCGCGAGGCACCGTATCCAAAATTCTTGCTCGTAGCGAGACCCAGCCCCACAAGATTCGTTACTACATGGAACGTCGAGATCCCGAGTTCGAACTAAAAATGGCCCAAGTTCTTCTCACCTACAAAGAAGTAGAAATGATGAGGGCCTCTGGAGAAAGTTCTTATACCGCTGTACTTTCTTTCGATGAAAAACCGGGCATCCAAGCGATTCAGAATGTGGCCCCGGATCTTCCACCTGTTCCGGGCAAATATCCATCCCTGGCGCGCGACTCGGAATATAAAAGGCATGGCACCGTTTCTCTTTTGGCCGCCATCGACCTCCTCTCTGGCCATATCCATGGGGATGTTCAGGACAGGCACCGAAGTGCTGAATTTGTTGATTTTCTCAAAACGCTTGACCGTTTTTATGCACCCGAAATCAAAATCCGGATCATCCTGGATAACCACTCCTCTCATATTTCCAAGGAAACGAAACGGTACTTGGCTACGGTTCCAAATCGCTTCGAGTTCATCTTTACTCCGACCCATGGCTCTTGGCTCAATATCATTGAAACCTTTTTCAGCAAGGCTACTCGATCCTTTTTAAGACATATTCGGGTAGATTCCAAACCTGACCTCAAAGAGCGGATCCTTCGTTACATCGACGAGGTAAATCAAATGCCTGTGGTTTTCAAATGGAAATACAAAATGGATCAAGTCGTTGTTGCGCATACAACACTAGCCTGATTGCTATGATAATTAGGAATCGATAATCTAGA
>JBDRFJ010000197.1:0-3223 GCA_043818915.1 Pseudomonadota bacterium
TCTGGGGTGACGGGGTTCCCCCCTATACCCCAGCTTCCAAAATCAACTTCTTCAATAACACACCATGTATGTGGCTGGAGCCTCTCTTTGGGTTGAGGACGAGCTTCAATTTCCGCCACAATCTCTGTCACCCGAGAAATCATTTCCTTTTTTTTCTCTGCTGATAAGGTGTCTTTCAGCACTTTAATGTTAATAAATGGCATAAGAACCCCCTTTTTTGAGATGATCCATTCTGGGTTGTGGAATTAAAAAAGAATAGAAAAGGCTCTGCAGAGTTATAACTCCCTCCACAGAGCCTTTATATTGGCACCTTCCGGTAACCCCTTCTCATGCGTCACTCCAGAAGGTTAGAGGTTATGGTGATGGGTTTACTTGGCAACGGGGAAACAATTATCAAAAAAATACTCTTAAACTCATGGTTAGTCAAGGGGAAAAATTGCCTTTGGAAATAGCCTGAGCTTTCAACCCAATTGGGAAAATCGCCCTTCTGCCGAATTTAATGCTTCCACCTACAAAGGGTAGAGATCGGGTTTCTGAGGGGTTGTTGATTTCGGATTGAAAGAGTGTAAGGCGTAGTTACCGGCCACGAGGTGTGAGCGGCTTGATGCACTGCGAGGTTAGCGGTTAAATCAGTCATGATAAATCATTCTTCTCAGCAGGATATCTTCAACATTCTGCCTTGCATCCAAAACAGATAAAACATAAATTTTCTTTTCTGATATCCTGTAGATAATCCTCCATGGGGGGACGATTAATTCACGATATATCAGGATAGCTTGATCTTGAAGTTCCGGTACGATACGGCCTCTTTCAGGAAGGGTATAAAGACTTGATGCTTTTGGTTTAATCTTTCTTAATATTTTTAACGCATTTGGTAGGCTGTCTGTAGCAATATATTCAATAATTTCCCTGAAATCATTCTCCGCAATACCAGCCCATATAACCTCATACCTTCGGCTCATTTTAGTTTTTCTTTCAGGGTGATTTCAATATTTTTGAACACATCCTCCTGAGATTTGGTCTTGCCGTTTCTAATATCTCCTTCGCCCTGTGAGATCAGCTTTAATAGGCCAATGGCATTACGCATATTCTCATAGCTTTTAGGATCTTGAAGCACCGCTCTTGGTTCTCCATTCTGGGTTATTATGACCGGCCGAGAGGTTTCGTTAATTTGTTTAAGCAAATCGGCTGCTTTCGACTTTAAATAGGTAACTGGCTTTATGTCATTTGTGATATTCATCTTTTATTACCTCCGGTCTTTATATGGTACTTAATACAGACCGATTGTCAAGACCATTTTTATGACTGCTAACGGTTCCGCGGATCAGCGGCTGGCGAATACCGAAGGGGCAGGATTCGGTAATAAAGTATTTCTTTTTACCCCTTTTCATCAGATTGCTTCTCATACCCTCGATTCTTCTTGTCAATACCCAATCGTTTTCCACCAGACTTTCTATTTAATTGTTGTCTCACGAACGGTCATCAGCTCCCTTTAAAAATGTCGGGCACTCTTCTTGACGATAGACTCGTCAATTTCCTCGCCATACCTACCAAATAAGCCTACACCAATCGATACCTTAAATCTTTTGTCAATAAAAGTTTAAAAGTTGCTTTTGAATCAACTTCCCCTATTTCCAATTAATAAGTAGATAAAACCGAAGAATGGTATCCCATATCCATACAAGTAGAATATTGGTCTTATGAGTATGGGGACTTCGTTTACGTGATATCTGGATAGAATTGACTTTTTCATGCCTTCTAACCAAAACACGCGATTCCTGAAAGGTCAAGCTCTGATTAGCTGAAAGTAGGATAGCTCCATAAGGTCCCATCTTCAAGCTTGGCCGCAAGCCAAAATACTACCCACGCGCCGCAAAGTTCGCAATCTACATCATTTCCGTAACAGCAATAGGGGATCACGAACTCACTACCTTGAAGATACAGCGGCAGTATTAGTCTCTTAGAGGGACAATTGTCAGTGACAGCCTTGGCGTTTTCAGAAAGCATCAATTCGAGACTTCGCCTATTGTTCCAAATAAAGTCAGGAAACCTTTCTTTAAGCTCCATTACCGTGCCTACGGCCTTATCCCGACGCTTCAGGGAACCCCAGGTGAGATCTGAGATGTCCACCCTCTGAGGTACGTAAAAGGAGAACGTCATCCCTTCGGCACGTGTGGGCCGCAGCAGTTGGACCAATTCTTCCAACGAGTCTTCGTTCTGTCTTGTCACCACACACTGACACATGACCGTCGATGCGAATTTTTCCGGAACACGTGACAGAGTATCCATCCCCTTCTTGAAGGTTCCCTTGCCGCGAATGGCGTCATTGAGCTCAGGTGGACCATCGATCGAAATGACGTAAGTGCAATTCGGTAGTTCTATAGGGTTGAGCGTTCCATTAGTCGTGACCGTGTTTCTTGCGAAGAGCTTTATTCCCTCCCGTAACACGTCCGGCCTTAGGAGGGGTTCACCCCCCATCCATAGCATAGCCTGTATTCCGTGGAGCTTCTGGAGTTCCGAGATCTTTTTGAGCATTGTTGGGGTATCCATCTCTGCGCTTTGTTCATTCGGGTTCCCTTCCCGATAGACAAAGCAATGTTGGCAGCGGAGGGTACACCGATTGGTAATGTTTACCATTGCACCAGGATATTGGCGGGAAGAACTCTCTTTCTGGTTCATCGCCCACCACCTTTAATTTGTGGATTTGGTTTTTAGATGTTCCATTTCATCCCACGATCAGCAGGGCAACGTAGGGAACGACATTGAACACCAGGAAGATAATCTTGAACAACGCGAAGAACGAGTAAATTACCACGTTGAAGGCATCCCGAGAGACGGGAAACCATTTGCTCTGCATGCGGTACACCCAATCACCGGCGAATACACAAATCATGGCCGCGAAAACAAACCAGGCTCCGTTTATGATTGTGCACCACATGAAAACTGTTTGGAGCGCATTAATATCCATAATGTTCCTCCTTTTCCTCTGTGCATCCAACGCGCTAACGTTATTGTTTATTTGGATGTCCAGCTCTTCATGAACGACAAGGCCAGGTAACAATCTGCAAAGAGTGAAATGATACCATTTCTGAATCTGAGAATTGCGAATTGAAATGTTCACAAAAAAAGACAGGGCCATTTCAGACCCTGCCTTAGTTAATACAGGAATCATAAAGTTAAGGGCTTGCCAATGCCTTTAACCGCTGAAGAGTTTCGACCATCG
>JBDRFJ010000198.1:0-2588 GCA_043818915.1 Pseudomonadota bacterium
ATTCCACAGGAATTTTTAATCGATAAACAGGATGGAATTCGTGAACCCCAGGGGATGAGTGGTGTCCGTCTTGAATCGAAAGTACATATCGTTACTGCATCAACATCGGCAGTACAAAATATTATCAAATGTGCTGATAGAACCAATTTACATGTTGAGGAAATTGTTTTGCAACAAATCGCATCTGCCGGCAGCGTCCTTTCTGATGATGAAAAAGAACTTGGTGTTATTCTTGTTGATATTGGCGGAGGAACTACTGACATTGCCATATTTTCAAAAGGAAGTCTTGCCTATACCGGCGTTATTCCTCTTGGTGGGGATCAGGTGACCAATGATATTGCTATCGGACTCAGAACTCCAACCTCTGATGCTGAAAAGATAAAAGTCAACCATGGGTGTGCCCTTGCATCAATGATTCAGAAGGATGAGACTATAGAAGTTTCCAGTGTCGGTGGCAGAAAAGATCGTCTGGTTTCTCGAAACATTTTAAGCGAAATTATACAAGCACGAATGGAAGAAATTTTTTCTCTTGTTCGAGACGAAGTCGTACGAGCGGGATTTGAGGGCCGGTGTGCAAGCGGATTGGTTGTTTCCGGCGGAACGTCTGAAATGACTGGATTGGCAGAACTGGGCGAACAGATATTTGATTTGCCTATAAGGAAAGGAATCCCCGACAAGATCGCGGGGGGATTGAAAGACATGGTTAAAAAACCTACGTTTGCTACCGGTGTTGGTTTGGTTCAGTACGGTGTTGAACGGGTAAAAAGTGACCGCACCGCATATTTTAGAAAGAATAAATCAGGAAAAAAAGTAACCTCGCGCTTTCGCTCGTTTATAGAAGACATGTTTTAATTGAGTTGATCTGGCCAGATGGTAAGGAGGAGCACTTATGATAGAATTTGACGAATCTGTTGAAGATCGTGCAAAAATACGCGTCATTGGCGTTGGTGGTGGTGGTGGGAATGCCATCAATAACATGGTTTTGTCAAAATTTGACAGTGTCGAATTTATCGCTACAAATACCGATCTCCAGGCCCTGGAGCACAGTCATGCACAGGTAAAAATTCAACTTGGGGCCAAACTAACCAAAGGGCTGGGCGCGGGTGCAAATCCGGAAGTGGGAAGAAATGCAGCGCTTGAAGATTGCGACAGAATAGCTGACGTGCTTAATGGCGCTGATATGGTATTTATTACTGCTGGCATGGGAGGGGGAACCGGTACTGGCGCAGCACCGGTCATAGCGCAAATAGCAAAAGAGATGGGAATATTAACCGTCGGCATTGTTACCAAACCGTTTCTTTTTGAAGGCAAAAAAAGATACCGCCAAGCAGATGAAGGGATCGCTCTCCTTAAAGCTTCGGTTGACAGCTTAATTACCATCCCCAATCAGCGTCTTTTATCGATGGTAGATGAAAATGATCCTTTACAAGACAGCTTTAAAAAAGTTGATGATGTGTTGCTCTATGCAGTTCGCGGTATCTCTGAAGTAATAACTGTTCCGGGTCTAATCAATCTTGATTTTGCTGACGTGCGTACGGTCATGATAGAACAGGGCATGGCGCTTATGGGAACCGGTGTGTCTTCCGGAGAAAAACGTGCTCGTGATGCAGCATTAAAAGCCATCTCATCTCCATTGCTGGAGGAAGTGTCAATTCAGGGAGCTCAGGGAATATTGCTGAATATAACCGGTGATGAATCATTAACTCTCCATGAGGTTAACGAAGCAGCCATGATGATTCATGATGAAGCCGATGAGGAAGCAAACATCATTGTTGGTGCTGTTGTTGACACAACCAGAAAAAGCAAAAAGAAATTCGCGTTACGCTTATCGCAACAGGATTTGAAAAGAGTCATGCAGTGAAGAGGCCCAATGTCGAGATGATAACCCGTCTTCCCGTATCTCCAAATCACCACGGACAGACACAAACAACATCACTTGGTTTAACCACCGACGGCAAACAGGAGGTTATCACCACAACCACACAGCGTCAGAGAATCCCCTACCCGGTAGTTACCTCCATGAGTGGACAGTTTAATGAGGATGAATACGAGATTCCCGCGTTTTTAAGAAAACAGGCTGATTAGAAATTGCCCACTTGAATTAAATTAGTGCGCTTCGCGCAACTCTTCTGGATCCCGGACTAAAGAAATATTTCTCTTATACCGGATAGACGGTATTTTTGCATAAGACTCTATCTTTAATAATTTTCGGTTCTTTCGTAAATATATGGAATTTTACTTTGAAGGCTGATAAAATCCAATGAAATTAGGAAGATGAGCCTTGCACTCGCTTCTCAGCCGTATCAATAGCCAACTTCAGAGAGATTGGGTCTATATTTTGAGAATAAATAGTACGAAAAAACGCTACAAGCCTTATTGGGCACGGCTGATATCGATTTGTTAGCCTGAGACGTAGTATTTATAAGCTTTTAGCAACCATAAAAAGTAATTTTCCAGAAAAACACGAAAGAACCCTAAATATTTACCGATTTCATCAACATTTAATGAAGCAGTGGAAAATTTCATTAATGGGAGCCACTCGATTTCAAAGAATGAGAGCCACCATTTGATACAATAAAACTGTTACT
>JBDRFJ010000199.1:0-2537 GCA_043818915.1 Pseudomonadota bacterium
CGCGGCGCGGCCCTTTTCAACCGACATCCGGATCAGCAGCCCGACGCCGTCCCGGTCGATGGTCTGGAACGGATCGGCGGCGAGGAGCTTCTGGTCGAGATATTCGTTCATGAACCCGCCGATGTCGTCCCGGCTGAAGCCGTATGTCATCTGGGTCAGGTCGTTGGTGCCGAAGGAGAAGAATTCGCAGCACTTTGCCATCCGGTCGGAGAGCAGCGCGGCGCGCGGGATCTCTATCATCGTGCCGTACTTGTACCCGAAGGGCGTGGCGGAGGGCCAGGTAGTCAAACTCTTCGCTGGCGATCCGGTCGCGCAGGTCATCAGGCATGGAAATTCACACCCCGCATCAGGGATAATAACACGCTTTTCAGTATAGCATGACGAAACTGTTACCATATTACAACAATATTGGTATTTTTCACCTGTTTTTTATGTTTTTTAAGGAAAAAAAGAAATTCCATGCCTGTTCTCGGAGTTCGCCATGACTCATGTGTACAGGTGCCTTGTCGTTGGATTCCATAGCCAATTCATCTATCCGTCTCCCACAAAAGCAAAGCATACAACTCTGATATCTATAAAAACCAAGACGTAATTTTATTGAAGGTAACTTCTATGTCAACCGCAGTCGATGCGTTAAAGAAGTAGATGGGTATACCGAGTTGAATTCCGTAAATAATGGCAACATTTGCCTGCATGCTACAATGCAGACTAGTTTCATAAAGAGTCGCAGTCGGTCTTCCCTTTGAGTGCTTGGAAATCCTCTTGATAATTTCCCCTGCGTTCGCATAAAGCATGCAAATTACTGTCGGCTTAAGTGCCAGGAGAAATGGAATTGAGAAAGCGGTTATGCGGAAACCATAGTCTTCTTTTGTGACAGGATGGGAGTCGATGATAATATGGCGCGTCGAACGCAGGCGTTGAACCTCGCTAATCAATAACTTGTCAACCTCCTCGATGTCCTCTGGCTTGACAATGTGTGCAGAATTCTTTCTCAGCCTCCTCTGGCTGATATTTGTTTTTTCCCTCCCTTCCAAGTGTTGTGTCAGAAGTTCACTATAGACAAAAATATCTAAATGCGCACAAGCTTTCTGTAATCGCTTTACCAACGTGGTCTTGCCGACCGCTGGTGGACCAGTTAGATAAATAACTTTGTAAGAGGAAGGCATACCGATTTAAGTCCAGTGAATCTCACGAGTAACCAATACGGATGTTCACCTCATACATGCAATATGTTCAAAGAGACTATCCTTGCGGGAGCTAGGTCCAGCCAAAGAATAGCAACCAGCTATCTCCGAACGAAGCCACTCATATTGTTTGATAACGGTGCACCTGTTGTTCGTCCAAAATGTATTTATATTATCCAAAGTGTTCTTGGGCAATTTAACAGGATCTACGAGTGTAACGTAGTAGGGCTCAACAAGTTCCGCACCAAAGAGGACATCATAATTATTACTGGTTGATGTCACGGGTTTCTTACATTCAACAACGGCTGTTACTTGTGAAAAGCCCAATTTGGAATCCCTTTCATAATTCTTCAGCTTAGCCCAATCAATTGATGGCCATTCGTCGCCCAGTAGAGAACCATTTTTTTGACAAACCAACGCATAGTGCTGTTCCTTTGTCAGACCATTCGAGAGCCCTCGACTTGTCACAAAAACGTGTTTTGGCATTGCATGTTTAATGCCATTTTTGTCAAGGTAAGCAGTCCATATAACTACATTCCCTGGACTGCTATCAATTTGCTTTGGCTTCGCTTTCATTGGAGAAAACAGAACAAAAGGTCGCGACACTGCGTCGATGAATCGCCAGATACTCTGGCCGAGAGGTGTGCCAATTCCCCAAAAGAAAACGCCGTCCCCTAATTCCCTTTCTGTTTCTTTCCGCGATATAATTACATCCAAAGGCTGACCAGCTTCAGCCCCCATTTTAGTCCAACAGAAAACCTCTGGCACATCCGTTAAATTCGTCATAGATTTTTTTCCTTATATTTTAAAATAGTATTAATGATTACGTAAAAATACAGCATAGGGTTCCACAATTTTCGCCATATGACGGATTTTTTTTATTGTGGTTTGTGGTATCCGAAGAGCTGAGGGCTCTTGACTTTTGGTGATGCAGGCCTTGTCAACCCTACGAAGGATATAATCGCTTGCGGCTTTTCCCATTGATGGTCCTACCGCTACGTTAAATTCAGAAAGATCTATGTCTAGATCACCGTCTTGTAGTTCATCCAGCACAACGGCATAACGGGAATTACGAACTTCAATACCAACGGGTATTGGTTGCCAATGTATTCCATCTGCTGAATACTCTTCGGCGACAATTTTTGTGGGAGGATGATGAGAATCGATCTCTTCCATCACAATGTAGATGTTTTGCCCTTTTTCAAGTTTCATCCTAGCAAAAGGTTGAATAGCCTGAGTAGGATGGCATGTGTTACCTCCGTATCCCCAGAAAATCACGCCCGCCTCTTGGTACTCCCGTCGTTTACGCTCTAAAATCTCATCGAATGTCTCTCCTGCGTGGAGACCAACTTT
>JBDRFJ010000200.1:0-49129 GCA_043818915.1 Pseudomonadota bacterium
GCTTGCTGTGGGGGCAACCAAGGGTAAAAATCTTTTTGAAGGGTTGCACCTTACGGCAAAATATTTTTTTGATGCCATTAACGCCCGCTATGAAGGCGGACTGACATATCGGCATATTGAGCAGCCGGGGGATATGGAAAAGCATCCAGACGTTGATGCTGACATAAAAAACACGGTTGCGAGTCTTGTGAAGCCGTTCTTGGGACGGCCCCGGGTTCTTGTTTTAGGACGCGAGAATGCCTGTCGCAGTCAAATGGCGGCCGCGTTTCTCCAGTATCAGGCCGGCGATAAAATAGAGGTAATGTGCGCCGGTACAGAACCGGTCGAAAAAATTCATCCGGTCATGGAAAAGGTAATGCAGGAAAAAGGGATCGATATGGCGTTTCGTTTCCCCAAAGGGATTCAGGAGGTATTAACTGCTGAGCCGCCGGAACTAATTATAGATATGGATGAAAAAACAGGTTCCGATATTTACCCCGGAGTGGAAAGACAGGAGTGGAGGATTCCTTCCGTTTCAGGATCGTCCGTTGAGGTGATGGCTGAAATCAGAGATAAAATTGAAAAAAAAGTGGGGGATTTCATCCAAAAGTTTTAGTCTGTTTTGGCGGCCAAACCTGCAAGCTTGTTGGGTGAAGCTTCCCGCTATTTTTTGATATGTTTTGGGACAGGGGATCAATAGATTTGGGGTTGGATCGTTGCTTTTTTAGGCGATTCCATATATAAAAAGGCTCATTCACGTGTTTAAACTGTCGATGGTTTCGATAGCAGTCAGTTACTATTCTGGCAATAACACATAATCAGAGAGGAGGGTGAACGGATGGATAAGTATGTATGCACAGTATGCGGTTATGTTTATGATCCCGCCCAGGGAGACCCGGACAGCGGCGTTGCCCCGGGTACAAAATTTGAAGATCTTCCCGCTGACTGGGAGTGTCCGGTGTGCGGTGCCTCAAAGGACGATTTTGAAAAGGAATCTTAAAACCTGGGGACGATTGTGATAACATGCTGAATTAATTTAATTGAACTACGATGCCCTTTTCTGTCATAAGGAACTAACGGACAAAAAGGGCATCTTTTTTTAAAACATGTTGGATTGTTTGACCGTTAATAAATAGAGGGAGAGAAATGAAGCCGGTTGAAATAGCAAAGGGAATTTACGACGTTGGCGTTATTGACTGGAATATTAGAGATTTTCATGGATATTCCACTTATAGGGGCACCAGTTACAATGCCTATCTTATTTTAGACGAAAAAATCACGCTGATCGATACCGTCAAAAAGGAATTTGCCGATCAACTTATGGAAAACATTTCCAGTATTGTGGATCCAAGTTCCATTGACTACGTCATCAGCAATCATGCCGAGCCGGATCATTCCGGTGGACTCGCCCGGGTTATGCATCGGATCGGAGAAGATAAACCACTGTATTGTTCCAAGATGGGAGCGAAGAACCTTGCCTTACATTTCCCTCAGAAATGGAATTTTAAGACCGTTGGCAGCGGCGAGGAGTTGAGCATCGGGCAGAGAAAACTGACCTTCCTGGAGACCCGCATGCTTCACTGGCCGGATAGTATGTTTACCTATCTGAAGAACGACAAAATTCTATTTTCAAGCGATGCCTTCGGGCAGCATTATGCCGGCCCTGAAAGATTTGACGATGAGATCGGCGATGCCATCATGCCCCATGCCATGAAATATTTCGCCAATATTCTCCTGCTCTATTCTCCCCTAATCCTCAAGCTGGTAGACCGGGTAAAAAAGCTGGGACTCCCCATCGATATGATCTGTCCTGATCACGGCATAATGTGGCGGAAAAATCCCGCCAAAATAATCAACGCCTATGTTGAATGGGCTACTCAAAAACCGAGAAAAAAGGCCGTTGTTGTCTATGATACCATGTGGCATAGCACGGAAAAGATGGCCGAGGCCATAGTCGCCGGGCTTTCGGAGGAAGGTGTACAAGCCGTGCCTATGCACCTGCGATCATGGCACCGCAGTGATGTCATAACGGCAATACTTGACGCAGGGGCGGTTATCGTAGGCTCTCCGACTCTCAACAATGGTCTTTTCCCCACCGTCAGTGATTTCTTGACCTATATGAAAGGACTTAAGCCGAAAAACAAGATTGCCGCCGCCTTTGGGTCATATGGCTGGAGCGGCGAAGCGGTGAAGTTGATTAACAAACAATTAGAGGAGATGAATTTTGAGCTGATCGATCCCGGTCTGAAGATGCAGTATGTACCTGACGACCAGGGCATAGATGCCTGCTATCAGCTTGGCAAGAAGATAGGGCGGGCGTTGAAATGAAGATTCCAGTGATTGACTTGAGTGAATGCGTTGATTGTGATGCATGTATAGAGACATGTCCTGCTATTTTCAAGCGGAATGCCGCGGGCTACATTGAGGTGGTTGATCTTTCCGAGTATCCGGAAGAAGAGGTGGCGGAGGCCATTAAGAATTGTCCGGCCGACTGTATCAAGTGGGAAGAAGTGTGAGGTATTGAGTGTAATGAGAAGGATAAATGGAAGCTGTAAAGCATAGTAGCCGGGCCCTCAAACGCGAGGTTTTAGACCTTCTCAGTCAGGACGATTTTGATCAAACATTGAACGAATTGTGCCTATTGCCGGGCCGCCGGGTAGTAAATCCTCTTGTATCTTTTCTCTGCCACCATGATCAGAAAATAAAATGGCGGGCGGTATCGGCCTTAGGCGTGACTGTCGCGAACCTTGCTGAAAAGGATATGGAATCGGCCCGTGTCATAATGCGACGATTCATGTGGATGCTCAATGATGAATCCGGCGGTATCGGCTGGGGCGCCCCTGAGGCCATGGCCGAGATTATGGCCTGTCATGAGGGGCTCGCAGAGGAATATGCCCACATCCTTATTTCTTATATGATAGAGGACGCAAACTTCCTGGAACATGAAATATTGCAACGGGGGGTGGTCTGGGGCATTGGGAGATTGGCCCAGGTGCGACCGCATCTTTTACATTCACGGGATGCTGCCCATTACTTGCTCCCATATCTGGAATCCAGAGATTCCATGGTCCGGGGGCTTGCCATATGGGCCTTGGGATTACTCGGAGCCGAGCCGGCCTCCGCACGGTTTGAGAATTTTTTAAGTGATGATGGCGAAGTTGAACTCTATCTGAATCGTAAACTGGTTGTTTGTAGCGTAAGCGACCTGGCAAAGCAGGTTTTGGCAGAACTTAGTTCAAAAAAGTCTGCTTGAATCGTCAGCTATGATATGTCTTCAATGATAAGTAAAGCAAGACTTGATGGGCTGTATGTAAGGTATAATCGACGCGAGTTTGTCCACCCGGACCCGCTTGAATTCTTGTACGATTATAAAGACATCAGTGACCGTGAAATAGCGGGACTTGTCGCTTCGTCGCTCGCCTACGGCAGGGTTGCGCAAATACTCAAAAGTATTGCTTCTGTTTTTGAGCGGATGCAGCCCTCTCCATTGATGTTTTTGGGGAGGGCTTCACGTGAATCGCTTCTTGAAGCCTTTGCGGGCTTCAAGCATAGGTTCTCCGATGGGAAAGACCTATCCATGCTGCTCTTAGGGGTCAAGCAGGTAATTGAACGATATGGATCTCTGCACGCATGCTTTACAGCCTATCTGGATGAGAATGACGACACAGTGCTTCCCGCGCTTTCAGAATTTGTAAAGGAATTGACTACCGGAACCAACGGACGGCGGAACAGCCTACTTCCTGCACCTATGCGCGGGAGCGCGTGCAAGCGACTCCATCTTTTTCTGCGTTGGATGGTAAGGAAGGACGACGTGGACCCAGGGGGGTGGGACACTGTCCCGACGTCCAAGCTGATCATTCCCCTTGATACCCATATGCACAGGATATGTTTAGCGCTTGGGCTGACGCAACGAAAGCAGGCTGATATGCATACTGCCACACAAATAACGGCGGCCTTCAGAACAATCGCTCCCGAAGATCCGGTCAAGTACGATTTTGCTCTTACCCGGTTGGGAATTAGGGATGACACTGACCTGAACTTGGAAGTTGCGCAGTTATGCAACAAGAAATTTTGACGGTTTTGTAAAAAGTCTTCAATTCGCTTGATTGGTCACTTGATAAGACTCTCATTTATCATTGATCATTTCACATTTATCATCTGTCATTTTTTTAATGATAAATGCCCAATGATAGATAATAAATGACAGATGATAAGACCAAAATAAGCTCATCAAAGACTTTTTACAAAACCGTCAAAATTAGGTGCGGTGAATTAAAGGATACCCGAGGATTTGCCATTTTGGAACACGTCAAGGAAGTTGGGCCGGATTTTCTTTCATTGATTAAAACAATCAAGAGAGAATTACTTGAAGTTGTACAAAATAAACCGGAAAAAATTACACCAGGGGACTTAGAAAAAACTATATCACAAAAATTTTCTATAAAAAGGATGGAAATAAGATCAGTTATAAAGGAGCTGATAGCAGAAAAGGCCCTAACATACACATACCATTATGGTCGTACATTTATAGAACAATCTTTTAATAAAGCAGTTCGCATATCAAAACATGTTATTCTGAAACCGCCGGAAGTTTTTTTTAAACCCGAACCGGATGATGTGGTAGTTGAAATAGCGCATGGCGCATCATTTGGCACAGGTCAACATCCAACAACACGGATGGCAATAAAAGGGATTGAATATGCAATACAAGAGATCGGCCTATTAGAAGGAAAACAAAAAAAGTCCGCGCTCGATATCGGAACAGGTTCAGGAGTCCTCGCAATAACAGCCGTACGTCTGGGATGTAACAAGGCGGTCGGATTCGATATAGATCCCTGCGCAAGACACGAAGCCAGAGAAAATGTCAAAATCAACGGACTTGAAGACAAGGTTGGAATCTATGACAGATCTTTAGAAGATTTTAATGAAAATTTTACCTTGATAACAGCCAACCTGAGATATCCTACACTAAAAAAATTATATTCCGCGATCGCAAAAATCACCGAACAAGGAGGTGCTGTTGTACTTTCAGGAATAAAAACAGATGAAGTCTCAGCGCTCATTGATATATACACAGAAAAGTACTTTGAATGTAAATGGAAAGAATCTGAAAAACACTGGGCGTGCCTTGTATTTTTAAAAACCGCAAAAAAAGCTTAAATGTTCCAGCGCAATAAACACAAACTCCTTAAGTATTTGACGGATCACCATGAAAAATGTAATATATTAATTACATACATTAAGTAGAAGTAACTTCTCAAAAATTTAGAGCAGGCTGGAGAAGGTAGCCGGTTTGAATAAGTCAATGATAAATATTGACAGGGGCGATACCACCACCGAAGAGGCCAGACAGATTGAGCGTGTGGCCCTTTATGCCTTTCTTCTTAACTTTGCGCTGGCAGGAGTCAAAGCAATACTTGCGTACTTTTCAAGCAGTCTGGCTGTTGCCGCCAGTGCCATTGATTCTGCTACCGATTCTATCGCTTCACTCACTATATTAGGCGGCCTAAAATTATCTGCCCGAAAAAGTCCCAGGTTTCCCTACGGATTGTACAAGATTGAAAATGTCATTTCGGTGATCATGGCGATGTTCATCTTTTTTGCGGGATTTGAAATCGTCCGCACCATCCTCTCCCCAGGTGCAAAACCTCCAACTATTACGTTAGGGCTCATCGGCTGGTTATCAGCGGGAATATTAATCACGTTTTTGTTTGGGCAGTATGCGATAGCCGTAGGCAAACGAACTGCATCCCCCACCCTGATCGCCGAGGGCCGTCATCGTCAGGTTGATGTGCTCTCTTCCCTGGTGGTGGTGGTGGCAGTTACGCTTCACTATTTTGGATTGGATATAAATTTTTTTGGAATAACCATAGATCATGTTGCGGCCGGAGTGGTCCTTATTTTTATCGGCTATGCCGGATGGGAGCTCCTTTCCGACGGCATGCGCGTGCTCCTTGATGCCTCTCTTGATCCTGAAACGCTGAATCAGGTGCGAAAGATCATAGAATCACAGCCAATGGTAATAGAGGTTAGGCGGTTAGCAGGCCGCAACGCCGGTCGTTATCGTTTCCTGGAAACCGAGGTTACTTTGCGCACGGGCGATCTGAAAAAGGCCCATGCTATTAGTCAACATATTGAAGCGGACATCAGAAAACAGATGCCCCTGGTAGAGCGTGTGGTAATTCACTATGAGCCTCAGGTCCGTGAGCACATACGAATCGCAGTCCCTCTCGCAGACACTATGGGAAATGTCAGCGCCCATTTTGGCGAGGCGCCCTACTTTGCAGTGGTACTGTTGCGTGTAGCTGACGGGAACATTGAACGGCAAGAGATGGTAACCAATCCGCACACCAAGGTTCCCAAGGCCAAGGGAATTCGCGTGGCCGAGTGGTTGGTTGAGCAGAAAGTAGATGTGGTGGTGGCAAAAGAAGACTTACAGAAAAAAGGCCCCTCGTATGTTTTCGCTGATGCCGGGGTAGAGTTGCAAGTCTCTGAGGCTGATCAATTGAATGAAGTGATTGACACGTTTAGGGGGTAAGCGTTCCGCTGATAGCAATATAGGAGGAAATAGTGAATACGAGAATGACCATAGTAGGTCTTATATGCGTGATCCCTCTCCTTACTTGCGCCTGTACGGTGAACAAAGAGTATACGTATGAAAAGATCGTATCCGAATACGGTCTTGAACGTTTCGAGACAAAGTCGGCAGCAAAGTCAGAGTTTAAGCCGGACTTAACTTATCTGCAAAACCCGATTTCCGTACTCGACGGTATCAGGATCGCCATCCATAATAACCCTGACATTGATATTGCGATTTCCCGCATCAGGCAGGCAGAAGCTACCATTGATGAGGCCAATGCCGCTTTTTGGCCGGCGCTCTCCTTTTACACGGAATATGTAAAAGGAGATTCCCCATCGACATATCTTTTCAAAAAAATAGATCAAAGAAGGCTCTCTGCCGGGACTGATTTTAACGACCCGGGTAGGATTGAAAATTTTGAAACGGGATTTGCGGCCAGGTACAATATCTATAATGGGGGAAGAGATATATTGAGCAAAAGAATGGCCGAAACCGGATTAGAGGTTGGCCGGTTAGATCGGCTAAGCGTGGAAAACGCCCTGGTCGCCTCGGTGATACAGGCTTATTACAATACGCTGGCGGCGCTCGATTTTATAGCGATCGCCAATGAGTCTGTCGAAACAGTTGCTTCACAGCTCCGGATAATGATTGTGAAATTCAAGGCAGGCGGCGCGCTAAAATCAGACATTCTTTCATTGGAAGTCCGATTGGCCCAGACCAGGGAGAACGCCATCAGGGCGGAAAACAATTATAAACTTTCAGTGGCGGCCCTGGCCAATCTGCTTGGCGCTGACGCTGATACAGAGATAGAGTTGTCCGGCGCTGAATGGCAGCCGGTTGAACTCCCTTCTGATTATAATGCCGGCATTGTTGAGGCGTTTGGTATGCGGCCTGAATTGTTGAAGGTGAGGCAGCAACTCATTCAATCAAAGATGGCGTTGGATATGGAGAAGGGTGGCTATATGCCCCGTGTTGACGCTCAAGGGAAGTATTACGGTGATGACGCGGGTCTCGAATACGATAGAAAGAGGGCCAACTGGGTGGCCGGGGTTATTCTAAACTGGGATATGTTTACCGGTTTTAGTACAAACGCCAAGGTAAAAAAGGCACGGGCGGTTATCGACCAGATGCTGGCTGCCGACCGCAAGGCCACTCAATCTATCCAATTGGATGTAAAAACCTCCTACTTACGATCGTCCGAGGCAAAGGCGAGGCTTGCGGTTGCCAAGGCGAGTGTTGCGCAGGCCGAAGAATCGTTAAATCTGGTAAGAAAACAGTATGAAGGGGGGTCGGTCACCATTACCCGGTACCTGGATGCTGAACTGACGCGCAATACTGCCAGGGTAAGAGAACGATCCGCGTTTTATGATTGGAAAAAGGCTCAAGCGAATATCGGACGGTCCTTGGGATACTGCGGATTATGTGCTCGAAAGGAGTTAACTAACAATGAAGAATAAGCCCGAGAGGTTATATAAAATTCTTTCGCTGATCGGCGGTTTGGTTATTCTTATTGTGCTTATTCTATATATGGGGGGCTTTTTCCGTACCGGATTAATTGAACCTGAACTACTCAAGTCAACAGATACGGAAAAGGTTCCTCCCGAGAGAATAGCATATGCCACGGTGGAACAAATTCCTGAATGGTATGAAGCCGTGGGAACCGTTCACTCTAAGACGGAAACTCATATTTCGGCCCAAATAACCGGGCGTATTCTTAAAGTTATGGTGCGGCCTGGAGACAAGGTAAAAAAGAGTCATCCCTTGATTTACTTAGATAACCGGGAATTGCAGGCCCGGTTGGACCAGGCACGACAAGGGGTGGAGGCCGTCAAAGCAAAAAGAGAGCAGGCTGAACAGGCTCTTATTGCGGCACAGGCAGTCTTTACCCAGGCTGAATCACACTATAAGAGGATAAAAACATATTTTGACCAGGAGGCCTCAACAAAGAATGACCTGGAACAGGCTGAATCATCGTACAGACAGGCAAGAGCCGGAGTCGAGCAGGCCAAAAAGGGTACGGTTGCGGCCCAAGCAGGTGAGCGGCAAGCAAAACAAGCAGTGGAGGAAGCGCGTATCGCCTTTGGATATACTAAAATCATCGCTCCTGAAGCAGGAGAAGTTGCCAAGCGCCTGGCCGAGCCGGGTGATTTAGCCTGGCCTGGAAAATCTCTGCTTGTTCTGCACGCCCCCGGAGCGCTGAGACTGGAAGCAGGTGTGCGGGAGGGGTTAATCAAAAAGGTCTTGCCGGGATCTCAACTACAAGTGACAATTAATGCTCTCAATGCGACTCTTGACGGAACAGTGGAAGAAGTTGTCCCATCGGCAGATCCTTTAAGCCGGACCTTTTTAGTAAAAGTTGCCGTCCCTGTTATCACCGGCCTCTATCCAGGGATGTTTGGCAGATTGCTTGTACCTCTGGGGGAACGTCAAGCTGTAGTAGTACCCGAAAAAGCAATTTATCGTACCGGGCAGATGGAAGTAGTGAAAGCGGAAAAGAATGGCAGATGGTGCGATTGCTTTGTCAAGACCGGAAAAGGGTTAGACGGCAAGGTGGAGATACTTTCGGGCCTGAACGGAAATGAAAAGATTGCCTTGAGGGTGGAGTAACAGGGGGACGCCGTTGCGTCGCATGAAATCCGAAATCCGAAGCACGAAATCCGAAACAAATTCAAAATCCGAATATTAAATTTTTAAAACGTTATTCACCATGACGCATACTGAATTTCTACATAATGAATTACAAAAAACTTCTTTAAACTCTTTCATAATTCTCGGTTGCGTGGTTCGTCAATGCCTCAAATACTATGTTTTGAATTTTGTATTTTGATCCTTTGGATTTGTTTCGGATTTCGATATTCGAATTTCGGATTTATCGTGGGTGGGGACTTTGAAATGTTGTTTTTTGTGCTGATCCATTACAGGACGTCTACCAATGAATGATACCTCACAAGATACCCCCCGCGGACTTATTCCCGCCATCGTTAATAAATTTTTGACCTCCCAGCTGGCTATTATCCTTATCATCCTCGCGGTCTGCATGGGTACTGCCGCTATTCTGGCTACCCCGCGTGAGGAAGAGCCTCAGATAATTGTTCCCCTGGCTGATGTCTATGTACAGTCTCCCGGCGCCAGCGCCGAGGAAGTGGAAAAGCTCGTTGCCACGCCACTCGAAAAATTGCTTTGGCAGATTGATGGAGTCGAATACGTATATTCGATGTCACGACGGGACATAGCCATTATTACGGTCAGATTTTATGTGGGTGAGGACAGAGAGCGGTCTTTGGTCAAGCTCCATAATAAGATCAGCATGAATATCGACCGCGCGCCGCCCATAGTGCGTGGTTGGGTGATTAAACCTGTCGAGATAGATGACGTACCGATTGTCAACATAACCCTCTATTCGGACATATATGATGATCATCAATTACGCCGCATCGGTGAAGAAGTAATCACAAGGCTGGAAGAGGTCGAGGATATATCACGAACCGGTATCATTGGTGGTCGGAGGCGGGAAATCCGGGTTGAGCTTGATCCGGCAAGAATGATCGGATTGGGTGTATCTCCCTTGGAGGTGCACAAGGCCCTGCAGGGCGCTGATGCCTCAATAACCGCCGGCGCCTTTTCTCTTGCGAACAAAGAAATTACGGTGAGCAGTGACTCATTTATTTCGGATTCCGGAGACGTTGAAAAATTGATGGTTTCCGTTCACGAAGGGCGGCCGGTTTACGTCCGCGATATAGCACGCGTTATTGACGGGCCGGAAGAAGCTCGCAATTACTCTCGAATCGGGTTTCCGGATGGGACAACCTTTCCTGCCGTTACTCTCGCATTGGCCAAGAAAAAGGGAACAAACGCGGTTGTTGTTGCCAAGAATATCTTGCAAAAAGTGGCTGAATTAAAAAAGAGTGTTATCCCAAGCGGAGTCCAGGTTGAAATCACCAGAAACTACGGTGAAACAGCCAATCAAAAGGTAGACGACCTGCTTACCTCATTATTCTTTGCCATTATTACTGTTGTCTGTTTAATCGCTTTCACCATGGGGTGGAGGGAAGCGGTAGTCGTGGCCCTGGCAGTGCCGATAAGCTTTGCTCTGGCCCTGTTTGTCAACTATCTTTTTGGGTATACGATCAACCGGGTTACCCTTTTTGCCTTGATCCTCTCGCTCGGCCTGGTAGTGGACGACCCGATTACCAATGTAGACAATATCCAGCGTCATATACTGATGCGCAAAAGAAAACCGCTTTTGGCCACTCTTTATGCCGTGGATGAAGTGTTGCCGCCGGTCATCATGTCAACATTGGCGATCATTGTCTCCTTTACACCGATGTTTTTCATCACCGGTATGATGGGGCCTTACATGGCGCCCATGGCGGCCAATGTCCCGCTTACGGTTACGTTTTCCACGGTGAGCGCTTTGACCCTCGTTCCCTGGCTTTCCTATCATTTGCTGAAGCGGTTTGGTGAAAGTCCTGGTACGAAAGGCGCTAAAAAAGGGGGGCATGATGTTACACCCGACTGGATAAAGAAAGGATATCGAAGAGTAGTAGCGCCGTTTTTAACATCGGGCAAAAAAAGTACTGTGCTCCTTGTCGGGGTTATGGTTTTGATGGTTTTGTCTGCTTCTATGGCCTTCTTCCGTATGGTCCCTCTGAAGATGCTGCCTTTTGACAATAAGAATGAATTTCAGATAGTGATTGATATGCCCGAAGGGACCACGCTGGAGACAACCGATACAGTGGTCAGGGCATTTGAGTCGTATTTACGACGTGTACCAGAGGCAACCAATTATGTGTCTTACGTAGGGACTGCTTCACCGATCGATTTTAACGGGCTGGTGCGGCATTATTATTTGAGAGAGGGAAGTAATGTAGCAGATATCAGAATAAACCTAACTGATAAGGCAAGACGTAAGCATCAGAGTCATGAAGTAGTCCTCAGGTTACGCAAGGATCTTGAAAAAATTGCCAAGCATTTGAACGCAAATATCAAAATCGTGGAAGTGCCGCCCGGCCCCCCGGTTATCGCTACAATAGCTGCCGAGATTTATGGCGACCCTAATAAGTCCTATCAGGAAATGATTTCGGCGTCCGCATATATCAAAGACGTTATGTATGGGGAACCATTTGTGGTTGATATCGATGACATTGTTGAAACGCCCCGTAATAAAATAGATTTTGTTTTGGACAAAGAGAAGTCTGCTTTGCACGGGGTATCCACTGACGCGGTAATCCATACAATGAGATTGGCTCTATCGGGCACTACTCCGGCGACGGTACATTTGGCGGGCGAACGACAGTCGCTCCTTATAAGATTAATCCTGCCTATAGCAAAAAGATCGAGTGTGGCGGATCTGTATCAGATCTCGGTGAAGACTGCTACCGGCCATATGGTGCAACTCGGTGAGTTAGGCACGTTTGTAGAAGTTCGTGAAGATCAGACAATCTATCATAAGAATTTAGAACGGGTTGTGTATGTCTTTGGAGAGGTGGCAGGCCGGGCGCCTGCCGAGGCCATTCTGGACATGCAGTCAAGACTTAAAAAGAATCCTGTCCCCTCGGGAATCATGGTCGAGTGGGCAGGAGAAGGCGAGTGGGAGATTACCCTGAGGGTCTTTCGAGACCTGGGGATTGCTTTTGGGGCGGCAATGATCGGGATCTATATCCTCCTTATTGTGCAAACGGGTTCTTTTTCCATACCATTGATTATTATGATGGCTATCCCATTGACAATCATCGGGATCATGCCGGGGTTTTGGATCTTGAATCTACTTACAAACCATTTGATCGGTGGTTTTCAAAATCCGGTGTTCTTTACTGCTACCAGTATGATCGGAATGATCGCGCTTGGAGGGATTGTAGTAAGAAATTCTATTGTCTTGATAGAATTTGTTCAGGGTGCCTTGAAGCAAGGGCTACCCTTAAAGGAAGCCATCTTGCAAAGCGGCGCTATACGCTTCAGGCCGATAGCGCTTACTGCCGCGACCACGGCGTTAGGCGCCTGGCCGATTACCCTTGACCCGATATTTTCCGGCCTGGCCTGGGCATTGATCTTCGGACTTTTTGCTTCAACAATGTTTACGCTGGTTATCGTGCCGGTGGTTTATTATTTGATATATAAGAGGAAATATTCTGAGGATTGATGAATTAGCAAAAAATCTTCAACTCGCTTGATTGGTCACTTGATAAGACTCTCATTTGTCATCTGTCATTTTTTTAATGATAAATGCCCAATGATAGATGATAAATGACAGATGATAAGACCAAGGTTAGCTCATCAAAGACTTTTTATGAAACCATCGATCTTAGGAGGAAGTAAAATGCCGATTGCAACGGTCCATGTCATTCCATTGGGGACGGCTACTCCCAGTGTGGGGAGTTATATTGCGGATTGTGTTAAGGTATTAAAAGAGGCAGAAGCAAGCTTTGAGGTGAATGCCATGGGAACGGTAATTGACGGGGAGATTGACGAGATCTTAAACCTGGTCAAAAAGATGCACGCCGTTCCATTTGAAAAGGGGGTCCAACGAGTCGTTACCACGGTCTCGATTGATGATCGCCGCGACAAAAAAGTGACCGCCCACGAAAAGCTGGCGTCAGTCATGAAGAGATTGGGTTAAATGAGACCTTTGAACATAATCTCAAGATAATGTCGGGTGATGGCATCAGCCTTTTCAAAGGAGTGACCCGGGTTATCATTTTTTGCCGCCATTTCTTTCCTGGCCTGCGACGCAAGAATTTTGCCCAGCTCTACACCGAATTGGTCGAATGGGTTGATTCCCCAGATGAATGCCTCGTAAACGGTCCGGGCCTCGTAAAAGGCAAGGAGTCGCCCTATATCTGACGGTTCAAGCGCATTTACCAGTATTGTGGAAGAGGGCCTGTTTCCGGGGAAGAACTTTGCCGGATTTGTATCTTCTTTACCCATTGCCAGGGCCATTGGCTGGGCGATCAGGTTCGCCCATAATTCCTGGTAATTTGTAACACCCCTTGATGTGGACCGGTATTCGGCATACTGCGGGTTGACCGCACCGATAAAATCGATCGGAAAAGGCCGACCCTGATGCGCTAACTGAAAAAAGGAGTGTTGCGCGTTGGTACCCGGCTCTCCGAATATGATCGGTCCGGTGGCAACGTCCATTATTTCCCCATCTGCTGAAACATATTTTCCATTACTTTCCATATTGAGCTGCTGAATGTGAGGTGCCAGTTTATGCAGCGGTTCGACGTACGGAATTATCCCTTGAGCAGAATATCCGAGGAAATTATTGTTCCATACCGACAGCAGGGCTGCGACCATGGGAATATTGTTTCTGATTGGAGCAGTATTGGTGTGAACATCGACCTCTTCCGCGCCTTTCAAGAATGCCTCAAATCGCTCATAGCCCAGGTAGAGGCTCAAAGGGAGCCCCCCCACTGCAGAAGAGACACTGTACCGTCCTCCGAAGAAATCGAACATGTGAAAGGCACGTATAACAGGCGCTGAAGGGGCATCTCCAGGACTTCCTTTTGCAGTAACGGCCACGAAGTGTTTCGAGGGATCCAGGCCCTGTTCTTTCATATATGTCCTTGCCTGCGTTTCGTTGGCCAAGGTCTCTGCAGTAGTATAACTTTTTGATATCACAATCCATAAGGTTGTCTCCGGCTCTATAGAGGATGCGATACGTCCAAAATTATGAATATCAACATTTGCCAGGTAGTGAAGCGATATCCCCTTGTCCGCATATGCCTTGAGGGCCTCGCTTACAAACTGCCCGCCGAGGTATGAGCCTCCTATCCCTATAACCACAACGTGCTTGAACGGCTTTCCTGTTGAACCGCGGATTTCACCATTATGCACTTGATGGGAAAACAACTCTATCTCCTCCCTGACCTTTTTAATCATAGGGACTACATCCGTGCCGTCTACCACAATCGGATTTCCGGAAAAGTCCCGCGCCGCAGTGTGCAGCGCTGCCCGATTCTCAGTTACATTTACCTTTTCACCCCGCATCATGGTTTCAAATCGGGCCGTTAGAGTTCTCGCTTCAGCCAGTTCAAACAGAAGCTCCATTGCGTTTTCATCTACCCTCTGGCGTGAAAAATCATAAAATATTCCAGCCCCTGTTAAAGAAAATCTTTCAAGTCTTTGCGGATCTTGCAGGAGTACCTTCAAGTGCTTGTCATTACTTTCCATAAGCCTTGCGTGGTCTTCGAGTTTTTTCCAGACCGAAAGAGTGGTTATACTATCCTTTTTCATGGTGTTTGCTCCTAATCCGTTTTTGAAAGGACCTGAATACGGCCTTTGTTCGGCTGTTGGTAGTTGTGAGGAAGCTTTTAACTAATCTTCCCACGGCATGTTGTACCACTTGGTGTACTCATATAATACATGCTCGGCAATGGTATATGAATCGCCGCGTGATGAGAACCTTTCGTTCCTCATGCCGGCCTCGCGACAAAGCAAACCAATGAGTTCCTTCAGCGTTTCATATTCTTCGCCTTCAGTGTAAGGCTCCTCGTCAAGGACAACTAAGGCGGTTGCTAAGTTGCTGTCTTCAAAATCCTCCGGCGCTCTAATCCGCGCGAATCTCAGCAGACCCGCAATAACGACACTTATTCTATGAGTCCTACTGTAGGGGCCGATCTCCTTCAGCAGGTTCAGAAACGCCGTATACTCGTCTTCACCAATGATGTCTTTCAGTTCGTCAAGCATCTTAATCTTGGGGCCGTCAATGGTCATATTGTTAAATATTAAGTATTCGATTGCAACAGTCAATTTTTACGATGTTACCCTCTTTTCCTACTCTTGCCCCGACACCCCTATTCCCCCTATCTCCCTATTTCGCCAGCTTTATATTTTTTTATGGATCATCTCATGTTACCTCCGAATACTAAAAAAACACCACAGCTTCCCGTCAGTTTCAATGATTTCGGTATATTCCAATTAATTTATAAAAGGTTCGATAACTCTTGTCGGGTAATTTCACAATCTCGAAGGATCTTAGCAAGAAGCCCCGGACCAATTGTTTCTCCTCTATGCACAGGAACAACAGTACTACGTCCATCCGGATGTTTTAAAAAATGATGACTTCCTTTTGTTCGGATAACTTCAAACCCGCCTTTTTGGAGAGCTTTGACAAGTTGAGAACCTTTTAACGCCGGAAAGTCGCTCATTTTGCCACCGATATCCTTTGAACTCCTATAAATTCAGAAGAAACAGGTATGTCTTCAACCTCTAAACATAACTCGATTGCTTCTTTGATGCGTTTCATAAGTGTATCAAGGGACTTTGCCTGAGTATGGCAGCCTTTTAACTCAGGAACTGTTGCAACAAAATACCCTTCTGAATCACGCTCAAGTATTACGTTAAATACTCTCTCCATAAGTATTACCCCCTAAATTCAATTAGATTAGGACTTTTATAGGACAATCCATCACTGGAACAATCCTGCCAATTTCAGGAAAGTCATTTAATCTTTCAGATTTTTCTACAATATCTTGCGACACTTTAGCAGCGTAGAATTTCGAATCTCTTGCTATATAATCATAGCACCCAAAAGATGCATCACCCAGCTTACATTCCTTCCACTCACGCATCATTTCAGCCCCTCCAACCTTGTAAGCATCTCAACCGCCCCGATATCCATCTTCGAGAACGCAAACCATTTCTTTCCGAGGTCTTTCAGGGAAGCGCCGAAATGATAAACTGTGGTATTGTCGATGATTATAAACCGGTCATGAGAATTCTTGAACTCTTTTATCTCGATGGCCGGATACTGTTCATTGAATTTCTTTATATCCAATGCCTGCTGCTTTGAAATAGTCTTTGTAAAGATTTTAACTGTTACTCTCTTTTTTCTTTTTGTAAGCAACAGCAGAACTGAATCGTCAATATAATTATCAATAATGATGATCGATTTTTTCGCTTTCCTGATAAGATCAGAAGCAAATTGATACGCATCAAAAATCTGTCCGTCAAAAAAGACCCCTTGCTTCGGTGTGATTTCTTTTGATTCTATGGCGTTAAATATCCGGTCAAATTTTTCATCTGTTTCAGCTTTGTGCTCAAGCTGCTTTTGTTCCACTGAGTCAATCCTGTGAAAAATTTGAGCATTTGTCGTAATGAATTTACGCATCGCGACAAAGGCTTTGATTATCTGTATACTGATTTTAACCGCTGTTTTGCTTCGCAATACCGCAGATAGCATCGCTACCCCTTGTTCTGTGAAAACATAGGGCAGATACTTTCGATGCTTGCCACTGCCGGTCTCTAAGGTCGCATTTTGCGACCTTAAAAATGCAAACTCTTCATCAGTAAGTTGAAACATAAACTCTTCAGGGAATCTTTCCCTGTTTCTTTTTACTTGTTCATTAAGCCTTTTTATTTCCACGCCGTACAACTCAGCCAAATCACTATCGTACATTACTTGAACGCCCCGAATGGTATAAATAAGACCTTGGAGCTTGTCGGCATTAATAATTTTATTCTCAGCCATTAATTTTTTACCTTCTTCAAGTTCTTTGCAATAAGAGCATTCAACCGTTTTTTTAACACACGCAAAAACCGAACCGGACATTACTGAATCTGGATGACCTAATAGACAATTTGATAAAATACCAGCCCCAGATATTCTTTAATAGCAATTGAAGCCTTTGTAAAATCACCGGGCAAGTAGGCATTCCATCTATATTCTTTGTTTGGCCATGTTTTAAAGCCGGCCGGAAATGGTATAACTTCCAGCCCGACCTTTTCAAAACTCATGACGGAGCGTTTCAAATGATAAACGGAGGTTACTAATATGGGGGTCTTATATCCCAATTTTTTACAAATCCTTGCTGTAAATTTTGCGTTTTCAATCGTATCCCTGCTTTTCTCCTCAATAATAATCTCATCCGCCGGAACCCCAAGGTCCACAAGGAAGCGCCTGTCAATGACCGCTTCCGAGTTTTCGTGCCCGGCGCACTTGCCGCCTGTTACAATAACAGGAATATTTAGCCTGCGTTGAAGCCGGACAGCCGTGACAATCCTGCTAAGCATGGTATCAGTGGGCGCGCCTAACCCGGAGAAGTCAGGCGCTTTGTCATCTATACCTCCGCCTAAAAGGACGATTACATCACCTTTTGGGTTTTCCGGGATGCTGAATTCAGATTCAAGGCCCATGAGCATGATATCTGAGACCGGAGATATGGAAAGCAACCAGGCACAAGAAGCAATTATTAAATTCACAATCCCTGCTTTCCAGTTTTTTTTATATAAGAACCAGACACCGGTTAATATTAAAGAGATTATAAAAATGCCGAGCGGCAACAAGAAAGGTGTTAATATCTTCTTAAGCACAAACATTCGTCAAGCTCCTTCACTCACTCCAAATTCTTCTGAAGCATTTCTCCGGTCCTACAGAAATGCTCCAGGGATTGCTCCAAATGGGACATCTTTTTCTGGTGATCACCGTCAGTGTATTTTGCGATGAATCTATTACCCCGTTCCGTTATGGCAGTGAATGTGTGCGTCCAGTTTGCGTTTGTTCCACCATTTCCATCCGTTTCCAAATTGATGTCCACTTTCAAAACATAAAAATCGAAACTGAACACCGTGAATTCAATGGCGCGGGGAGCGTCATATCGGGTGACGACCCAAGTCATTGCTCCGCGGTGGGGGAAGTCGGTTTGAAAAACACAATTGTTTTCACCGACACCGGAATGCGAATAGATCATGTCACTCTTCCAATAGTCGAGCCATTCGTGCTTCCGGGTCGGGCACAATAGAGGAAACACCTCTTCAGGAGGGAAAGTAAGATTCATAGTATAAGTCTTCACTATTCGCCTGGCCTTGAATTCTTCAGTCCGGGCGGCCTCGGCGGCCGCAGGCACATGCTTGTCATGGTTTTGGTCCCATATTTTTAAACCGACCAAGCTTAATCCTTTTGAGATCGCGCCATCTAAACTGTGACGTAGTTTTTTCGCTAATACGGCCGCGTCCTTATTTTCAATAGTTAACAAAGTCCCTTCATTGACCTGGTCCTTGTAGCTCTCTTCAAAATATTCGGGGGCTACGAATTCGAAATCGAAGCTCTTCTTCACCGTTACTTTTCTGAAGGGCTTGGGTTTAATAAGTTCAAAGCGTAAATTGCTATAGAGAGCCGTAGTCGGCGCGCTTAACATAGAGAAGCGTTGATATAAACCGTAACCCCGGAGATGTTCCTCACTATGCCCAACGTAGTCTTCATGACTTGTGCTGTATATTATTAAAAACGTATCAATCCCCTCGTCTTCCGCTAATTTGGCCAGGTAATCTTCGATATGTTTGGAATATGTACCGTAAACAGGCTCTTTGTTGTTATATGCTTTTACAAGTAACGCTTTTTCATAGGATATTCGTTTTACAATGTAGCTGTTTTCTTTTAAGTACCCTTCTGTTTTTTTGACTATAAAATTATCTATATCCCATTCAGAAACGTCCGCGGCGTTATACCTGTTGCCGAAAATTGTAGCTCCTACGTAGTTTACATTCAGCTTGTCGCCTAATACGGAGAGTACGGCGATGTTGCCTAATGCTTCGGGAGGGGTTAGATCTTCAACACTTGAAGGAAGGGTAGCGCATGCCGACAGGGTCAGTAGAACAAACAAGAAAAATGTTTTTGCTTTCATAAAACCTCCCATTTTAATGAGATACAGCGGGCTACGCTGAGCGAAGCGCGGCTGAATAGATATTAAACTATACGCTAAATTTGGGCTTTTTTCAACATCCACTGAAGTGAAGCAAACAAGCAACCTTTTGCCTTGAAATAGCCCCCGCATTCTATTAAGGTGTCAACATGAAAAGAAATAAAAAATCTCCTGAACCTTTTACGATTCTTTGTGATGATGCCCATATAGGCCGGGAGCGGCAAAAGGCCCGCGAACTGCGACAATCAGAATGGTGGAAACGCCGATGCGCCAAGGGAGTCTGCTACTACTGCAACCGGCATTTTGCCGCGAATGAACTTACCATGGACCATATTGTTCCGATTGTAAGAGGAGGAAAATCTACAAAAGGAAATGTAGCGCCTGCCTGTAAGGAGTGCAACACAAAGAAGAAATACCTCCTTCCTATAGAATGGGAAGAATACCTGGCCTCTATTTCCGAACAGAAATCCGAACGATGAAAATAGTTTCCAATTCAGAAATGAGCAATTTTTCGCAATGTCAAGGAAATCAAGGAATTGTGCGGAGGCGTATCTTGTGTACGCCGCACAAACAATTCTGCAGATTGACGCAGAGATTGCGGAAAAGGGCCTTTTCTGGATGGAAAATAGGGAGCTTACTATTAGACAACCCCCTTATTATGGCCCCGATGGCAGGGATTACCAATCTCCCTTTCCGGCGAATTGTCAAAGAGATGGGATGCGCTCTCGTCACCACTGAAATGATCAGCGCAACCGGTCTTGTTCGGCATAGTAAAAAGACCGAAGCCTTCCTTGAAAGCATCCCGTCAGAACGCCCCCTTTCCGTGCAACTCTTTGGCTCAGATCCCAAGACCATGGCAGATGCCGCTGTTATCGCAACAGAAATGGGGGCGGATATTGTAGACATCAACTTTGGGTGCCCCGCCAAAAAGGTCCTTAAAAATGGCTCGGGGGCGGCGCTCATGCGGGATATACATCTCTCACACCGACTTTTGGTAGAAGTACGAAAGGCTGTTTCAATCCCCCTGACCATAAAGATTCGGACCGGCTGGGCCTCCTCTGGAGAGGAAGCCTTCACCCTTGCACAAATCGCCGAGGAATGCGGCGTTGATGCAATAACCATACATCCCAGGACGGTCGCCCAAAAGTTCGGCGGCATTTCTGATTGGTCCCTCATCAACCGCATCAAGGAGAAATCGGCTATTCCCATCATAGGAAACGGAGACGTAACGACACCCCACGATGTCTTGAGAATGCTCTCAGAGACAGGCTGCGATGGGGTAATGATCGGAAGATGCGCTGTGGGGAATCCCTGGTTGTTCCAACAGTCTTTAGAGCTTCTGGAAGGCAGGACACCTTCACCAACAACTCTCGATATGCGCAAAGAGGTGATGTTGAAGCATATTGATTATGCCGTGGAATACTGGGGAGAATACCGTGCCGCATTAATATTGCGGGGTATACTGCCCAAATATGTCAAGGCGCTTCCGCAATGCAGCCGATTTAGGAAACAGGTGGTGCAAGCGACAACAAGACAGGAAGCCGCAGATGTTGTGTGCGGGTATTTTGATGCGCGGACATCAACAGGAGAACTACTATGAATGGCATGCTCTTTATAGATGATGAAGAAGGAATCCGCCGTTCCATTACAAGGGCATTGAGACACGAGGGATACAACATCCTTCTTGCAAAAGACGGAGATGAAGGCCTCGCGCTTTTCGAAAAACATATGCCGGAAATTGATATTGTTATTTCTGATTACAAGATGCCGGGTCGGGACGGGATGGAGACACTGTGCCGGATCGGAAAGATGAATCCCGAAATTACCCGCATATTGCTGACCGGTTATGCCACCCTTGACTCGGCCATCCAGGCGACAAATGAAGGGATTGATGGTTTTTTGACCAAACCCTTTGACAACATGGAGCTGCGATTAAAGATTAGAGAAATTGCGCTGAAAAAACGATTGAAACAGTTTGTCCCCGCTGAGGTATACCAAAAGATTAAGGATATACGAAATCCTCTTCAACCTAAAAAACAGGACGCCACCATCCTGTTTACCGACATCCGGGGTTTTACAAGCATCTCTCACAATATCCCTCCGGATATTGTAGCACAATACTTAAATGAACACTACTTTAGTCCTCTCGGCGAGATAGCTTTTAAATATAACGGAACAGTGGACAAACACATAGGAGACAGTGTTATGGTAATCTACGGCGCACCGGTCGCACAAGAAAACGATCCCCTTCGTGCCGTTAGAGCAGCCATTGATATGCAAGATGCTATGCAGGAACACAATTCCAAGCTCTCTTTTGGTACCGGAATCGAGCTGAATATGGGAATTGGAATTTGTACCGGAGAAGTGGTAACCGGTATTTTCGGATCGTTGAGGAAAAAGGAGTTTACCGCGATCGGGCCTCCTGTCAACATTGCGGCCAGGCTGGAAAAGTTGGCGGGGAACAACGAAATAGTGATCAGTGAGTCAACATACCAGGAAATAAAAGGAACTGTTCCGGCAGAACCACTGGAGCCGATATTTATTAAAGGGATAGAAGATCCTATACCGATTTACAGAGTAAAAATTGAGGGATTTAGGAATTGGGGAATTGCTCAATCCTTATTCCGATTTCAGTTTTACGCAATTACTCTTGTCCAAAGCAGCGCCTGAAATAACTTCTGCAACTGCCGTATGCTGAAATAGTTTTTCTATCTTGATCTCTCCAACCTTCGCTCCTGAAATCAGGTAGCACTTGCCTGTATTTCCTTCAATCGGTCTTTCACAGCCCAAAACCTCCAAAACATCACCTTTGCGCAGGCCGACGTCTGATCCGGCAGAGATCTCCACACTATTTTCACAAGATATAACATAGCCCTTCCAGGGTTCTTCTTCCATTACTGTACAGATCTTGTCTATCAGTTGAAATGCAGCCGCCTGCAACATTTTTTTTGCGATACGCGAATCGTAGCCCTGCTGATCGCTCGGAATCGTCCGGTCCAAATCCGATATGTTGACCGTTGCTTTTACAAATTCGCTTAACAGGACTGCGTTTGTTTCAACGTCATAAAGGTTGACCTCAAGGTCAAGAAACGCAGCAGGCAAGGTATCTTCAATTACCGATACATCTTCCTTTGTCTCAGCGATCGTTATATCCAGAAGTGTGCCGGTCAAGATAGCGTTCAGCCCGAGCGCACGTGCCACTCTGTTCTGTTTCACAGGGTCTGTAGCGCCGGAGTCGAGTTTTGCCATATCTTCTAAATGCCGGTCCCTTTCATCATTCTCAACGATAATAGCTTTACAATGCTCGTTTAGAGTGTCCCGAAATAGAATCTTTGCCGCTGTCCCAAGCATATTGTCATTGGAACCGGTTAGGTCTTTAAACGGCAGTATGACTATTTTCTTCTTTAAGGTGTGCCCCGGCCCGACCAAATCACGGTTGATTTTATTTAAGGTGGCGCATCCCATGATAAAAAAGGATACGGCGAAAGCAATTCCTATAATGGTGTTTATTTTTTTACTAAACATTAAAAAATCCTTAATGCGGAATGGGTATGCATAGAAAAAACACACCCCAACCCCCATAAGCGCTTAAATAAGCATTGTTTAAACCCCAGAATAGTTGGAGTAAAATTGACAATTGACAATTAGCAATTGATTATTGACAATTTATGGTGATGAATTAAGCACTTATAGTGCACTGACCCATTTTGTATAATAATCAATAATCAATTGTGAATTACTAATTATTAAAATGATTTTTCCCCTTATTATGCCCCCAATCCCCTCACTCAACGACTCTCAGGGTATCTCACAACAACGGTTGTTGTTACCCCCCCGCGGGGTGTGAATGCCCCTTTGATTTCCATGTGTTTTGGCTCAACCATAGCCACCAGATCTTCCAATATCCTGTTTACTACATGTTCATAAAAGATCCCTACGTTTCGATATTGGAGTAAATAATACTTCAACGATTTCAATTCGATTATCTTTTCATTCGGTGTATATCGTATGATAATCCGGCCAAAATCGGGGAGCCCTGTCAGAGGGCATACAGAAGTAAATTCGGGTTGTTCTATTTCTATATCAATTTCTCTTTTTGAATGATATGCGTACTCTAAAATCTCCAAATATCCACGGTCGATGGATTCCACACTCGCTATCCTGTCGCGCAGTTTTTTTCGTATTGCCGCCTCATCCATTACAAAGTGTCCTTTCCCCAATCCCTAAATTCCTCAATTCCTAAATCCCTCAATTTCTTTTACGCTATAGTATTTTTTCCGTTAATTTCATACTGTTCAACATGAAATCGGCTGTCCGCAACGATTACGATCTCTTTCGCCAGGTTCTTTTCCAACGATTCTATTATGTCGTGCTCCTCCCCCATCAAGAGATCAGCCACATCCGGGTGCACTTTTACGGTAATCTTGTCGCCTGTCACCTCTCCGGCTTCCCGCATGACCTCTCTATACAGGTCATAGCAGACTGTTATCCTTGACTTAAGATATCCTTCCCCCTCGCAGTAAAAACATGGTTCGCAGAGCATCCTGTTGAGATTTTCGCGTGTCCGCTTGCGAGTCATTTGGATGATCCCCATTTCAGTCATGGGAAGAACATTTGTTTTTGTTCGATCCTTTTTAAGGGCCTCTCTGAGAGCATTGAATACTTTCTCCCGGTTTATCTCCTTTTCCATGTCAATAAAATCGATAATGATCAGCCCTCCGATATTTCGAAGCCGGACCTGATACGCTATCTCTTTGACCGCTTCAAGGTTTATCTTTAAAACGGTCTCTTCCAGATTCCTTTTACCCACATATCGGCCGGTATTTACATCTATAACAACAAATGCCTCGGTGTTTTCGATCACAATATGCCCACCGGACTTTAGCCAGACCTTCTTCTTAAGCGCCCGCGCTATCTCTGTCTCGAGATTATAGGCGTCAAAGATCGGCTCCGCACCATCATAGAGTTCTACGGAATCTTTTAACCTCGGCATAAATGTATCCAAAAACTTAAGGATCGACTCGTATCCGGACCGGGAGTCAATAATCAGCCTGTCTGCTTCCTGAGTGAAGAGATCCCGGACGGCCCGTAATGTAACGTTAAGTTCCTTATGCAAGAGAGAGGGGGCAGGCATGTTAGCATATCTTTTTTGAATGTTTGCCCATAACGTGATTAAAAAATCCATTTCTGAAGCGAACTTTTCCTTGCTTGCTCCTTCACTCAATGTTCTTGCAATAAACCCGTATTGTTCGGGCTTCAGTTCGCTGATTATCTGTTTTAACCGATTTCGTTCACCCTCATCTTCAATACGTCGCGATATCCCGATGTGGTTTGTCCTGGGCATCATGACCAGAAAACGGCCCGGTATCGAAATGTGAGATGTGATTCTGGCCCCCTTAGACCCTATGGGGGCCTTTGACACTTGAACCAGAATATCCTGTCCCTTCTGAATGAGCTCTTCAATATGGAAACTTTGCCCTAATGATGGTTTTGGGAATAAATGTTCGTCATCAATCCCTTCCTTCTCTTCTACTTCTTCATGCGCGGCCTTCGCCATCATCCGTTCATATTCATCAATACCGCTGTAGACATCCGTAACATATATAAAAGCAGCCTGATCCTGCCCGACGTCCACAAAGGCCGCCTGCATACCCGGAAGGACACGGATTACTTTCCCTTTGTAAATATGACCCGTAATATTTTCGCCCACGCGCCTTTCTACAATCAGTTCTTCAAGATTGCCGTTTTCAAGCAAGGCGACACGGGTTTCGTGATGGGTGTCATTGATGATCAGTTCTTTAGACATATAATCCCACCTCTCTGGTGTCTAAAATCAATGGTCAAGGTTGCCAAACTGTGTGTAAATATAGCAAAAACTGTATTATTCCGACATAAGAGGCATGGAGTAATGGAGTGCTGGAGTATTGGATATTTTTTCCATCACTCCAACACTCCATTACTCCAATACTCCAACAAATTCCCCCTGTGCTTACAGGATGTTACACCTGCGTATTTTTATGTTTTACGATATCTGCACGTTTCAAAACATCTTCAGAAAATCCAAAAATGCTCGCTATTACCTCTTGGGGCCTTACGGTCTGGCTCGGCCCACCATTTACAGTCATTGTTAGTTTATCAGCAGCGGTTAACTTAAAGCTTTTGATTACGGTCCGGAGGTCAATCTCTTTTGATTTCCCCTTGCGGTTTGTCTTTGTAATAGGCCATGTATCCTGGTCTAAAAACCTCTTTACCGCGGCTTCAGGGAAACGCTCTTTTTTCAATTGAACCGTATACGATATAGTACCCCCTGCTTCATCGGTTGAACTCCGGGAATAAGGAGTACAGTCAAGGATCGTTATGCCGTCCGGAAGTTCGCAATCAAGTCGCGTTCTTAGGGTCTCCGAGGACGGAGAAGCTTTTGCATCTACCGTTATCACTAAATTTTCTTCAATACTCTCTATCCCGATGGGAAGCGCCGATTCAAAAGCAATCTTCGGCATGGGATGAAAACCTTCTGAATACTTTAACGGGATGCGTGCCCTCCGAAATGCCCGCTTAAAGATCTGCATCAGTTCTAAGTGGCTAAAATATTTAGACTCACCCCGCTTGGAATAGGATACTCGAAGTTTCTTATAAGACCGTACATCCTTTGATTTGTCTCCCTTGTCCTCTACCCCTTGTTGATCTATTTCGTCTTCACGGAATGTTACAGGCTTTATGTCGGCATGATCACATACCCCGCACAGATTGCATGCACCGGTCCGACAATCGGCCGTGGATGCCTGCTGAAGGGCCTTGTGCCATTCGTCTTTTAAATGATCTTTTGTAACCATGGAATCGATATGGTCCCATGGAAGAGGCTCGTCCAAGGACCTTGTACGTGTAGTATAAAAATCAATGTCTACGTTGGACCGCTCTATCGCCTTTTCCCAAAGATCATACCGCAGCCGGTCGCTCCAGCCGTCCAATCGGCATCCAAGTCCGTACGCATTGACCAACAATTTGCTCAATCGACGGTCACCACGGGCAAAAAGTCCTTCCAGGATGCTCATCTTCGGGTTGTGCCATTTGAATTTAACCTTGCGTCCTTGAAGCTTTCCTCTCAACCATAGGAGCCTTGCGTCACTTTCGGTCAGAGATAGCTGTGGCGACCACTGGAATGGGGTATGAGACTTTGGGATAAAAGTTGAAACGCTCACATTAATAGAGCCTTGCCTCATTGCAGGGCCCTTGATCCTCTGCAGTCTTTGGACAAGGGACACAATTTCTCCTATGTCTTCTTCAGTCTCTGTAGGAAGGCCTATCATAAAATAGAGTTTGATAACATGCCATCCCAGTTTGAAGGCGTTTTCAACAGCAGCTAAGAGATCCTGTTCCGTATTATTCTTATTAATCACATTCCTCAGGCGCTGACTTCCGGCTTCAACGGCAACCGTAAAGCCTGTCTTGCGGACCTTTTTTATTTGCTCCATAAGTTCCGGAGTCAGGGTTTCGACACGAAGAGATGGAAGTGATACCGCTGTCTTTTCCGGTTCACATCGCATCATCAAGCTTTGCAATAGGGGGAGTATGCTACCATAATCTCCGGTGCTTAAGGAAAGAAGAGAGAGATCCTCATAGCCGGTTGCTGAAAGCGCTCTGTCGGCCAGAGCAAGGAGATTCTCCGGCGAGCGCTCCCTGACCGGTCTGTAGATCATTCCAGCCTGGCAAAAACGGCATCCGCGGGTGCAACCCCGCGCCACCTCAAGACTCAACCGGTCATGAACAGGGTTTCCAAAAGGTATGACCGGGTGGTCCGGAAACGACACATGGTTCAGGTCTGAAACCAGCCGTTTTTTCACCACATCATACCCTGAATGAAGTGGCGTGAGAACCTGAAATCCGTTTGCCTCCGTTGCAGACTCAAACAAAGATGGAACATAGACCCCGTTTATTTCAGACCACTTTTTTAATAGTGTTTCACGATTTTGTCCTGATTTTTTCCATTCCATCCACACATCGGTCAATTCACATATGACCTCTTCGCCGTCTCCAACAACGATTGCGTCAAAGAAATCAGCCACTGGTTCGGGGTTGAAGGCACAAGGGCCACCCGCAATGACAATCGGGTGGGACCTGCTTCTTTCCTTTGCGTAGAACGGAATTCCGGCAAGATCGAGGATGGTCAATATGCTTGTATAACTTAACTCGTAGAGAAGGCTGACACCTATGATATCGAATTCAGCAAGCGGGGTCCTGGTCTCTAATGAGAGAAGCGGCACCCCTTGCGCCCGCATTTGCGCCTCCATATCCTCGCCGGGCACAAAGACGCGTTCTGCCGCGATCTCCTTCTTGCTGTTTAATATATGATATAATATCTTCGACCCCAGATACGACATTCCAATGTCGTAAAGGTCAGGAAAGACCAGGGCAAACCGGAGCCTTATCTTCTCAGGATCTTTTCGAATCGCGTAAGTTTCTGAGCCAAGATACCGGCTTGGCTGCTGCACTAATGGGAGGATATCGTTAAATGTTTGACGAATCATAGAATTAGTTGGTATGTACGTTAATAAAAAAAGCGTCGTCAAATGAAAACATAGGTTTACCAGATAGATACATACGTGTTTCGGGTTGCGCGTTGCGCGTTACGAGTTTTATTCCCATTCTGTTGGGACGTATTAACATGAAACCTGTTAATTTTGCTACCTGATTTATTGTAACATTATTATATATATATTTCATTACCTTCTTTTTTAACCCGTAACCCGTGCATTTATTCGAGATTATATATTTTTTCAATAGTAATTCCTGATGATTCCGCGAAAGGGCCATCGTCTCGAAAAAAAACCGGAGGCATTTTATACGTGCGTTTTTCATATAGATATTCCGTCATTCAAATCTTGTTTTTTAAGAGTTTACTTCTTTTATGTGTTACCCTTTGGGGAACATGTGCGGACGCGGCCCCTTTTCCGAGGGAAACCGCCGTGGTCCATGCCGTACGCAGGATCGGCCCGGCTGTCGTAAATATCAGTTCCGAGTATGAGGTCGCAAGACGGACAAATCCTTTTTCTTCATTCGGTATGGACCCTTTTTTTGACTCATTCTTTAAAGATTTTTTTGAGCCCTATCAGGAACGGTATACAAACAACAGCCTGGGGTCCGGAGTCGTCATTGATGGGAAGCGAGGTTACATCCTTACCAATGAGCACGTGATCGCACGCGGCGCCAAAATCAAAGTAACTTTAAAGGATGAAAGGGTGTTTGAGGCGCAACTGGTCGGCGCAGACCCTGATTCCGACCTTGCAGTCCTGAAAATTGCCTCTAAGAATCCTCTCCCGGCCGTTGAAATGGGAAATTCAGACGACTTGATGATCGGCGAGACCATCATTGCCATCGGGAACCCTTTTGGATTTTCACATACTGTTACCACCGGGGTCATTAGCGCGCTGAACCGCTCCCTACGTATCGATGACCGGGTGTACCGCGATTTTATTCAGACCGACGCCTCAATTAATCCGGGCAACAGCGGCGGCCCCTTGTTGAATATAAATGGCGACCTTATAGGGATAAATACAGCGATCTACGCCAAGGCCCAGGGAATAGGGTTCGCCATCCCTATCAACAGGGCAAGACGGATTATCGATGACCTGATCGCATACGGAGAAGTTCAATTACCATGGATAGGAGTAACTGTACAGGACCTTGATGAACAGTTAAAACACTATTTCAAAATCCCCTTTAATCAAGGAGTATTGATTTCTGAAGTGGACCAAGACAGTCCCGCACAAAAAAAGGGGCTCAAGCCCGGTGATGTAGTCCTGACAATAGGGGAGAAGCGTGTTTCTACAACAGATGGGTTTTATACACATTTAAGGGGCTTTACCGCAGATGGCATAATACCCATTACCACCTGGAGGAACGGCGAAAAAAAGAGCTTTAACATTCGTGCAACATTATTCCCGGAGGCATTAGCCGAAGAACTGGCCCACAAGATGCTGGGCGTTAGTGTGGCTGAATTGTCTTTCAGCAAGCGCCTTCGTTTTAAAATCTCTGCAAAACATGGCGTTTTGATAACAGAACTTCGTCCTGATTCTTACTTGAAACGTATCGGCGTGCGTCCCGGAGACGTGATCCGTCAAATAAACGAGATTGCCGTAAAAGATGTGAAAGATTTCAAAAAAGCAGTAATAAAATTCCGACAAAAGAATTCATTGGTCGTATTGGTCCAGCGGGGAGACCAGCAGTATTATATTACGGTAAGGATTTAGCAACCTAACTCCAAACCCCAACTCCCAAATTTATTGACATTTCAAACTGTCCGCAAGGCTTCCCAAAGAATATGGGTGACCCGCCCATTCTTTAGCATACTGCAAATTCTCCCCGAGCCAATCGGGACGTGAAAGATTGAATTACACCAAGTTCACTATCAATAACAGCAGCCACGGAATCTCGAACATCTTCCAGGAGGATTTCCGGCTCCATGATGAGCTGTGCTGCGGCAATTAGAGGCTGGTCAATGGGCTTGCCAATCTGACTGCAAAGAAAAACAATGGCTTCTCTGATACCACCGACTTCCCGGTAAATACGGAAAGCGATTTCGTGGCTCAATAAATTATAGATTTTTCCTACGTGGCTTACAGGATTTTTCCCGGCAGCTGCTTCTGTAGTCGATGGTCGGTTGAAAGCGATTACACCATTGACTCGATTCCCCCGACCGACCTGCCCCCCATCGCCAGCTTCAGCCGATGTGCCAAGAACGGTGAGGTACATGCCGGTCTCACCTCGTCCCGGATCATCCAAAGTGTTGATGGTCACCGTTAAAGAATCCAGCGATCTGTTTTCTTCGGTTATGAATCTTTGCAGTTCCTGCTGAATACAATATTTCCTATCGAAGTACATCTTGGCACCTCGAACGTAACGGTCGACAAATGCTATGGCTACCGTCAGCGTGAGGCTTTTCCCAAATCGATATCCCATAATCTTGATGTCTTCACCTGCTTCAGGAAATGAATCCTTGAAAGAAGGTGCGTTCAAGAATTTTTCCGCTGCAAGAACCAGGCGTTCCGTTTCGCTCAATGGAGCGTAGCCCACGCCCACAGATGTGTCATTCGCCCCGATAACCTGTCTTGAAAAAATATCTATCAATTCAGGTGAACCCGGCTTGATCTCGTTCTGGAAGACAATGTGTTTCTCAGGATCGACAAAGCGCAAATGTTCCCGAAGCCAACGTCGTGCGGTCGTTTCGGCGATCTCACCGATCGGGATACTGATGCCATCAAATTTATATGTGGCTCTATCGCCGAAAATGAGTCGCATCGGTTCGAGCACTTTACCTCCTCCGAGTTGTGGCGACGTTCTTCCTGCCACGAGCAAGCCTTTGTCGATATTATGATGAAGGATGCGTCCGAAGCGATCCTGGTATTCCCGGCACAAACTCAAACAGGTGGCTTCCATTATCGAGTCGCATATAGAATCAGGATGCCCAATACCTTTTCGCTCTACCAATTCGACATGCTGTTCTTCTATAGGGATGCTGCTTGCCTTTTCGACAGAAATATTTCTTTGGGAGTTCATGGATCATTATCCCCAACGGACGCATGAGGCGCCGGGTGCTCCATAGTTATGTATGGCTGTCTTCCCCGGAACCATCATATCGCCGCGAATATGATGATGAAAATAAATATATGTGAAGAACGCCTCTTCTCACAAATTCATATCCGCCCGGCATGGGCGTGAACTTATGGGGTGTAAGCCCCTTGTACGCGAACCCCGCAATATTTTGATATGTTAGCAAAAGTACTAGACGAAGGCAAGGGCGGAATCGTGAGAGACCGTCTGGATGGCACGAGCAAAGCGGAAGGCGAGCCGCCAACTTGCTGATTTCGGTTTGCGTTCCATACCGAGTATAATACGGTATATTCTCCCCAAATCATGGAGCTTTTTTGCTATTTTCTCCAATATTGTTTGATGTTGAGGATGTCTGAGAGATGCCAAAAGATGTGAGTCGGTTTTCTATCAACAGAGTCTATACGGATGTTCGGGTTATTCTGACTGAAGCGAGGGGACCAGCAATATTATATTACGGTAAAAATTTAGCAACCCAACTCCAAACCCCAAATTTATTGACATTTCAAAAGGATAAGGGTATGGTTCCTCCGAATTCAACAAGATCTCCCGGACCAGGCCGATTTAATCATAGGAGTTCTACATGCCATTATTTTTCAAGAAAAGTGATCATATCTTGATCCAAACGGATTCCGATGAAGATTGGAGAAGCTTCTTTGATTGTTGTGATGGCTATCTGATACAGCACGATTTCGACCGCCTCTTTGAATATTGCAAGAACGTTGTTCTATATCATTGTTATGTCAACAACTTATGTGAGGTATAGCATGAATTCGCTTAAGAGTCTAAAAATGAAAAAAGTTAAAGGCTTCCTGGCTTCTAAGGAGACTGTCAAGAAAACTCGAATGACGCTTGAGCAGAAAACGGAGAAAGATTTTCGCGATTTTGCCCGTTCCAAGCAAAACGTGCGGGAACTGGCACACATGAAATACCTCGATTGAATTCCCACACCTGCCTCATAGCTTGTGCCACATCATACCACATTCTTCGAAGATACCTTTGGAGTATATTCTATTTTACCGTACTATTAATCGTGTGCATCTATCATTCTATCATTTCCTCTATTACCAACATTCCCAAGAAATCCCCCCTTTACAATTTTCATAGGAATTGGTACCTTATCCTACAAGCGGCTCGCTTCAGCAAGCATTATCCGTGACACCGTGTGATCCACTTTAAACTTCCAACATATTATTTTGGCAGAATATTTTTAGTATTTGGGATGTGACCATAAGAACACTCTCTCAGCGAGGTGAGTAGCCCAAAGGAATTGCCTAATGCTACGCATCTTCTACAAACATTGAAACAGCACGAACGGGTCGATAAGAATGTCCAAGTGTCCTATACGGCTACCAAAAATTTGGAATTAGACAAGAGGTCTTGATTTAATCATTGGTCGCACCGTGAAGAGCGAAAAAGAAACCAGAAAAGAAATAATTGATAAGAGGCTGCTGCAAGCCGGCTGGAATGTCAGTGATCGAGCTCAGGTCATCGAAGAATTTGATATTGACGTTGGCTTGCCTCCGGGTGTTAAAGAGCCGCTTACGCCTTATGGAGGCCACCAATTCAGCGATTACGTTCTTCTGGGTAAAGACGGTAAACCGCTTGCGGTTGTCGAAGCCAAAAAAACAACAAAGGACGCCGAACTTGGCCGGGAACAGGCCAAACAGTATTGTCGTAATATCATAAATCAATACGGCGGTGAGTTGCCATTCTGTTTTTATACCAATGGACATGAGATCTATTTCTGGGATTTGGGAATGTATCCGCCCCAAAAAGTCTTCGGTTTTCCAACCCGAGACGATCTGGAGCGGTTTCGCTATATCCGGAAAAACAGAAAGCCACTGGCCGGCGAACTAATCAACACCAAAATCGCGGGCCGGGATTACCAGATCCGTTCCATACGGTCCGTAATGGAGGCCATGGAACAGAAGCGCAGGAAATTCCTTCTGGTTATGGCCACCGGAACCGGAAAGACGAGAGTAAGCATTGCCCTGATAGATGCATTGATGCGGGCAGGTTGGGCAGAGCGCGCACTGTTCTTGGTAGACCGGATTGCACTGCGTGAGCAGGCGCTGGATGCTTTCAAGGAATATTTGCCCAATGAACCGCGCTGGCCACAGCCGGGGGAAAAATCCATTGCCTCGAATCGAAGGGTTTATGTGTCAACCTATCCCACCATGCTCAACATTGTCAGGGATTCAGAAACGCGTCTTTCGTCGCATTTTTTTGATCTGATCGTAATCGATGAAAGCCATCGCTCCATTTACAATACTTATCAGGAAATTCTGGAGTACTTTCATGCTGTCAGCATTGGGCTAACCGCAACGCCAACCGATGTCATCGATCACAATACCTTCGACCTGTTTGAATGCGAAGACGGAGTGCCTACGTTTGCCTTTTCATACGATGAAGCTGTGAATCATACTCCGCCCTATCTCTGTGATTTCCAGGTCATGAAAATCAAGACCAAGTTTCAGGATGAAGGTATCAGCAAGCGCACCATCAGCCTGGAAGACCAGAAAAAACTGATCATCGAAGGAAAAGATGTTGAGGAAATAAACTTTGAAGGCACAGATCTTGAAAAAAGGGTCGTCAACAAGGGGACTAATGCCCTTATCGTCAAGGAATTCATGGAGGAGTCCGTAAAAGACCCCAACGGCGTTCTGCCCGGGAAAAGCATCGTCTTTTGCATCTCTATATCTCATGCCCGCAGAATTGAAGAACTCTTTGATGCCCTTTATCCCCAGTATCATGGAGAACTTGCCAAAGTAATCGTTTCAGATGACCCACGGGTGTACGGCAAAGGTGGTCTGCTGCATCAGTTTACCCATAACGACATGCCCCGCGTTGCCATCAGCGTGGACATGCTGGATACGGGCATTGACGTGCGCGAGGTCGTCAATCTGGTATTTGCCAAGCCGGTATATTCCTACACCAAGTTCTGGCAAATGATCGGCCGCGGCACCCGCCTTTTGGAAGCGGCCAAAATAAGACCCTGGTGCCCGGAAAAAGATGAATTCCTCATCATGGATTGCTGGGACAATTTTGAATACTTTAAACTCAAACCCAAAGGCAAGGAACTCAAACCGCAAATTCCCCTGCCTGTCCGATTTGTCGGGGTACGGCTGGATAAGATCGAAAAAGCAGTTGACCTGGGCAGGGATGAGATCGCTGCAAAAGAAATTGCACTTTTAAAGGCTCAAATCCATGAGCTGCCGCACAATTCGGTAGTTATAGTGGACGCTCAATCCGATTTGCAAGCCATTGGAGATGAAAATTTCTGGAGCAGACTTACGCACGAAAAAATTGAATTCTTGCGGTCCCGTATCAAACCCTTGTTTCGAACCATCTCATTGGTTGATTTTAAAGCCATGCGCTTTGAAAAAGATGTGTTGGAAACATCCCTTGCCCATCTGGCTGACGAAAAAGCCAAATTTGCCGCCCTCAAGGACACCCTCATCGAACAAATCAGCGAACTGCCTCTTTCCGTCAATATTGTCGCCCGGCAAGAGGAGCTGATTAAAAATGCCCAAACCAACCATTTCTGGGTCGCGGTTTCGGAAGAACGTTTTGACGAACTCGCTGAAAAGTTGGCTCCTTTGATGAAATATCGCGAATCCATTATTCCACCCACCGGTCCGGCTATGCTTAATCTTCAGGATATTGTCAAAACAAAGGAAATGGTGGAATTCGGCCCCCACCATGAGGCGGTCAGCATTGCCAAGTATAAAGAAATGGTGGAGCAAAAGATACTGGACCTTACAGTAAAAAACCCCATCCTGCAAAAGCTTCAACAAGGGCAATCCGTCAGTGAAGACGAGGCCGAGCAACTGGCCGAAGCGCTGCATCGTGAACACCCGCATATAACGATCGAGTTATTGCGGCGTATCTACCAGAACAAAAAGGCGCGTTTTGTTCAGTTTATCAAACACATTCTCGGAATCGAAATACTGGAATGTTTTCCCGAGACGGTGTCAAAAACCATGGATCAGTTTATTCGCGAGCATACCAACCTTACAACCCGTCAGCTTGATTTTCTCAACGTGCTCAGAGAATACATCCTCGACCGCGGCAACATCCAAAAACGCGATTTGATTCAGGCCCCGTTTACCCTGATTCATCCCAACGGCATCCGGGGGGTGTTTTCTCCAAAAGAAATTGACGAGATCCTATCATTAACCCAACAATTGGTGGCATAAATGTTACAGAATAATTCTCAATTGAAAAGTCTCATTAGTAAACTCTGGGATCAGTTCTGGGCTGGCGGTATTTCCAACCCATTGACCGCTATTGAGCAAATTACCTATCTGCTCTTTATGAAGCGTATAGATGACCTGGATCTGAAACGCCGGAGCAATGCGGAATTTACCGGTGACTCGTACCACTCCATATTTGAAGGGGAATATCAAATCCCCGGCACGAAGGAAAAAATCGATAAGCATGACCTACGCTGGAGTCAGTTTAAGCATATGCGGCCCGAGGACAGGCTGACGCATGTGCAGACTAAAGTATTTCCATTTATCAAGGATATGAACGGTAAAGCATCTCCATTTACCCGCCACATGGCTAATGCGGTATTTATGGTGCCCAAGCCTTCCTTGTTGGCGGAGGCAATGGGTATCATTGAGGATATTTTTGAGGCAATAGAAAAAGATGCTGAGCAAGGTGGCCAAACATTTCAGGATATCCAGGGCGATGTCTACGAAATGTTGCTCAGCGAGATCGCAACAGCAGGCAAGAATGGCCAGTTCCGCACTCCACGGCATATAATCAAGCTGATCTGTGATCTCGTTGATCCACAATTGGGCAACCGCATCGGCGACCCCGCCTGCGGAACGGCCGGCTTTCTTTTAGGGGCATATCAATATATCGTCACCCAACAGGATAAAGAGAAGAATAAAAGAAAACCGGACGAAGACGGCTTTATCCGCAGCAGTGTGAGCGGGCAGGTGAATGAGCAGGTAAGAACGATGCTTGAACAAAGCCTGCAAGGCTATGATATCGACGCCACCATGGTGCGCCTGGGGCTCATGAACCTGATGATGCACGGCATCGACAACCCGGATAGATTACAAAGACACCTTGAGCAAAAGCTTTACTGATGAGGGGAGCTACCATATCGTCATGGCCAATCCGCCTTTCACTGGCAATATCGACAAAGGCGATATCAACGAGGGGCTAAAACTTCCCACCACAAAGACCGAGCTGCTCTTTACCGAGCGCATGTTCAATATGCTTAGGATTGGCGGCACAGCCGGAATCATTGTTCCGCAAGGGGTCTTGTTCGGGGCCGGCAAAGCCTTTGTCCAAGCCCGTACGAAATTGGTGGAGGAAGCTGAACTCAAGGCCGTTATCACCATGCCAAGCGGCGTGTTTAAACCATACGCCGGGGTCAGCACGGCCATCCTCATCTTTACCAAGGGCGGCCAAACCGAACATGTCTGGTTTTACGACATGCAAAGCGATGGGTACAGCCTGGACGATAAGCGAAATAAGCTGGACGGCTATGGCGACTTGCAGGATATTGTGGCGCGCTACAAACGGCGCGATCCAAAAAAGGACACCGACCGGAAAGAGAAATGCTTCTTTGTACCTAAAGATGAGATTGTGGAGAATGATTATGATTTGAGTGTGAATCGGTATAAAGAGGACATTTATGAGGATATTGATTATGATCCGCCGGTAATCATTCTTGAGAGATTGACGCAACTGGAGGAGGAAATATCCGGCGGACTTCTTGAGTTGAAGCAGATGGGTATAAAATAATGAACGCCAAAGAGCTGAAATATATTTTCCAGGAGGGTGAAAGCTATCTTGTTGAGTTCAAAGAACGGGTGAACAAATCCCTGGCTCGTGAACTGACGGCGTTTGCCAATGCATCAGGCGGCAGAATATTCCTTGGAGTCAATAATCAGGGAAATGTAAAAGGCACTAAAAATACAAACACGCTTCGTTCTCAAATTCAGGATATTGCATTTAATTGTCAACCTTCCATTACCGTTCATATTACATCCTTTCAAAATGTTGTCATCGTTTCAGTGCCTGAGGGTAAAGATAAACCGTATCAGTGCAGTGACGGCTTTTTTATCCGCATGGGCGCAAATTCCCAGAAAATGGGCCGAGACCAACTCGTTGATTTTTTGCAGGCAGAAGGAATGCTTCGCTTTGAAGAACAGTATCATTCCCGTTTTGATTTTGCAAAACATTACAATCCTGAGCGATTGAATGCCTTTTTAAGACTTGCCGGCATCAGTAAAGAGCTGGATGATGAACCCATTCTTGAAAACCTGGGTGTAGCCGACCGTCTCAACAAAAAGTTATCAATGAAAAATGCGGGTGTTCTGTTTTTCGCCAAATCCATCGAACTGCTTTGTGAGCAGGCCACCATTACCTGCGGCACCTTTGAGGGAACGGACCGTTTTCAGGTGGTCAACCGCAAGGACTACCAGGAAGACCTGATCACCAATATCAATCTGGCCATGCATTTTATCCGGCAGGAATTGCGGGTCCGCTATGAAATGACCGGCGCACCTCGAAGAAAGGAAGTTTATGAAATTCCCCTTGATGCTATTCGGGAAGCTATAGTCAATGCCGTCTCCCACCGGGACTACCTGCAAACCGGATCCCACACGACCGTGGAAATTTTTGACGACCGCATGGAAATCTCAAATCCCGGCGGATTGCCAAAAGGATTGACCGAAAAAGAGTTCGGGGAAAAAGCCGTTCGCAGAAATCAAATTATCGCGTCCCTCCTGCAAAGGGCGGATCTGGTTGAAAACATGGGCACTGGTATCCATAAAATCCGGCGACTACTGAAGGACACGGGCTGCCCGGAGCCGGAATTTGAGTTTGACAGCTTTTTTACCATTATCTTTAAGCGGGATACCAGCGGGATATTTGACTCACCTGAAGAAGGCAGTTCGGGAAAAAGTTCGGGAAAAAGTTCGGTGAAAACAGCGGATAAAATAATAGAACTAATGCGCGAGAATTCGCTTATAACTATTCCTGAACTGGCAAAGACGCTTGGGATAACGACACGCGCTATTGAAAAACAGATTGCCAAGTTACAGAAAAACGGACAATTAAAGCGCATCGGCCCGGCTAAGGGTGGGCGTTGGGAAGTTGTAGGTTAATAAGAAAGAATCATCTGCCAATATGAGTTGTTGGTTTTTTCTCAAACAGATCAGAGCCGTTAGTAGAAAACATATTGAATCCAATGGGTGTCATAATGAAGTTCGACAAACTAAAGAATATTATCTCTATTTCAAAAGGGAAAAAACACACCATTTCAAATGCCCCAACCCCAACCCCAAAATCAATAAGATTCATTCAAATTGATGATCTTCGAAACAATGATAATTTAAAATTTACGGATGATACAAAAGGCGTTTTCGTAAATGAGGATGATCTATTGATTGTTTGGGACGGTGCAAATGCCGGAACAGTCGGTTATGGGAAAAAGGGATTTATTGGGAGTACTATTGCTGCTCTTAAGAAAAAAAATCCAATTCAATACGACACGGGATTTTTAGGAAAATTTCTACAAACTAAGTTTTTTTATCTAAGAAGCAGAGCCACAGGTGCAACCATTCCGCATATAAACAGGAAAGTTCTTGAAACATTAAAAATTCCGGTATTTGAAAAATCTGACCAAATCCGCATTGCCACCCTGCTGTCTCGCGCCGAGGCGTTGATAACCAAACGCAAGGAAAGCATCCGCCTATTGGACGACCTCCTCAAAAGTACTTTTTGGGAAATGTTTGGGCCGGAGGCAAAAGATTTTGAAGAGTGGCCTTTAATAGAGATAAAAGAGCTGTCTGCAAAAAAGAAAGGGAGTATGAGAACAGGTCCTTTTGGAAGCAATTTGCTGCATAGCGAATTTGCAACCGAAGGCGATGTTGCCGTTCTCGGAATTGATAATGCTGTAAATAATAGGTTTGAATGGAAGGAGAAGAGATTCATATCAAAAGAAAAATATGAACAGCTCAAAAATTATAGGGTTTATCCAAGAGATGTCATTATCACAATAATGGGCACTACCGGCCGTTCTGCAGTGATTCCTGATGATATACCCTTAACTATAAACACAAAGCATTTAGCAGCAATTACATTAGACAAAACCAAAGCTAATCCACATTTTATTTCATACTCAATTCACTCAAGCCCCCTTATAAAATGGCAACTCAAATCACAAACCCGTGGGGCCATTATGAGCGGTTTAAATCTTGGTATTATTAAAAAGCTTAAGATAAATCGCCCTCCAATCGAACTTCAGAACCAATTCGCCCACATAATCAAAAAAGTCAAATCTCTCAAAACAAAATACGAAGAGAGCTTACATGAGTTAGAAAGCCTATACGGTTCTCTCTCCCAGCGGGCCTTTCGCGGGGAACTTGACCTGGGCAAAGTCCCTATTGTTCACAAAGTGCACGTGCACGATGCTGTCCATCTGCATGATGCAGCCTCCCCAACTGTCGTGATAGAGAAAACCACAAAATTTGAGCTGAACTTTAAAGTTGTCAAAGAACTAATTTCCAAAAAACTGCCGAAACAATTCACCTTTGAAGCGCTCTGGGAACAAGTCAATGAAGCTTTATTAGATACGGAAACGCATGAGGATGAAGAAGCTATTGAGGTAACAGATCTGCAAAATTATGAAACTGTCCAGAAAATAGTCTACAAAATGCTCAATGGATCAAAGCCGTTCTTAAGACAAATTTTCAATAAAGAAAGCAAAGAAAGAGATCGGTCTTACGGCCATTGAGCAGTTCCGTATCATTATCCGCAAGCATCACCGGCTGACCATTCACGAAGACCTCTTCCAATCCCTGTCAGAAAAGGAAAAAGAGGATGAAAACAAGACCCACGTTGAGCTATCCGAAAAGCTGAAGGCTACCATAGACAAGCTTGAAAATTGTTCGACCACAAAATTTTACGATGATGAGAACGATACTTTATACCTGGATTATTGGGTCAACGACGCCACAAGAGAGGCATTTCAATTACATTTCGGGGCGGCTTTCAGTTCCGCTTTCAGTCCTGCTTTCGGATCGGCTTTTGGCTCAGGATTGGGACTATTTCATACCTTTCAGATTCTGTTGACATTGAATCTGTATACGGTAAGCGATGACGCCAAAAAAGAGCTGTATGAATCGGAAAGCCTCTATGTTGACGAGACGGTGCCCACGCCGCCGTCTGACCAGCGCATTATGCGGTTTAAGGATTTTGTCATCAAGAAGAAGGGTGTACCAGATGTCATGTACGGTAAATCGCTATCGGACGGCGAACACCAGTTTTTGCACGCCATCGGCCTATGCCTCTTGTTCAAAGATCAGCCTAACCTTTTTCTGTTGGATGAACCCGAAACCCATTTCAATCCCGATTGGCGAGCAAAGCTGATTTCTTCATTGCGGGAGTGTCTGGAAGCAAACGGCTCCAATTCTGTCATACGCGAAATGCTAATTGCCTCCCATTCACCATTTATCGTGTCCGATTGTCATGAAGAGAACGTGCTGGTCTTTAGAAAGGATGAAAAGACAAGCGATATTTCATGCACCCGGCCCGATTTCAAGACGTTCGGAGCATCTGTAAACCAGATTACCATCAAAGCCTTTGAAAAAATAGAAACCATCGGCGGCTACGCCCAAAACAAGCTGAATGAATTGGAAAAGCGGTTTGAGCAAGGTGAAGATGCGGAATCGCTTATAAAAGAAGCCAACCGGACCTTGGGTGATTCGGTGGAAAAGGTCATTTTCATCAATAAACTTCTGGACAAGAAATAGGACCGCCATGCTTTTCCCTTATAAATACGTGCCCCACACCATTGAAAAGCTGCAAGAATATATCAATCATCTATTTTTAAAGGTATGGTGTGAAGCTGATGGTGAGTATGACATTGAAAAACTGCATCCTGAGCTCAGAGAGATCGTGCTTGCAATCTATTATGATGACAGCATCGAAAAGGATCACCTGTACGGACCCATCAAGGAAATTTACGACCTGTTCTTGAAGATTAAAAAAGGTCGTCGAGAAGCGCTCAAGAAATGGTACGTTAATAATAATTCCATAGAGGACTTGTGCGGTAATAACAACAACTGCAAACCCCTTCAGTACAAAAGGCTCAAACAATTATATGCGGAACTCGCTCCGAAAATTGAAGCATTTTTCAAAAGTCTCTTTACCGAAGTCATCAAGCTTAAAGCAGTCTGCTCCAGAATAGGCAAAATCGATGAACACTATAAAGCATTCATGACCGAAAATGATGAAGGAAAGTGCCCCTTTTGTGGTATTAATGATGTCAAAGGCCCGTATCACACCAAGCGGGACGCCTATGACCATTACCTCCCGAAAAACATTTATCCCTTTAATTCGATCAACTTTAAGAACCTCGCCCCCATGTGCCATGAGTGCAATTCATCTTACAAAACCGTGAAAGATCCTCTGTATAAGCCTAACCACCGAGACCCGCTCCATACGAATTCTAATAATCGGAGAAAGGCTTTTTATCCGTATGCAGAGGAGCAGCCAGAGATTATCATTGAGATAGAGATAGGCAATAAGGATATTAATAACATTTCTCCAGATGACATTCATTTGAAAATTTCTTCAACAAAACATGCTGACGAGATAGAAACCTGGAAAGATATTTTCGGTATCGAAGAGAGATATAAAGCCAAATGCTGTGGAAAAAATGATGGAAAAGTATGGTATCAAATGATAGACGATGAATTTGAAAATGCGAAAACTTTATCGGATGCTGTTTCAGAACCTGCCGATCTTTATCAGATGACTATTCGGCAAGCATCGAAATATCCATATGCTGATGCGAACATTTTAAAAAAGCCATTTCTGGAAGCTTGCAAAAAGGCTGGATATTTTTAATGGGGAAACTCCGGTAACGTCCGTGACATTTGGACATTCATTTCAGTTTGACTTATGCCACAAAACGGCTGAAAGCGGCCGGAGAGCCCCGCGGCATTAATCTTATGGATAATATTATTTTCAACATGGTTTGGTATGTTTACCCATAATGCTCCTCAATCCACCTCCTGTATTCCCCGGTTCTGACTCGATCCACCCATCCCTGGTGGTCCATATACCATTGCACGGTCTTTCTCAAACCGGTCTCAAGCGACTCCTCAGGAGTCCAACTCATCTCTTCCCGGAGCTTCCTAAAATCTATGGCATAGCGTCTGTCGTGTCCCGGCCGGTCTTTTACAAAGGTGATCAGCTCGCGTCTTGAACCCTCGCCAGGCGGTCCGACCTTTTCATCAATGATATCGCAGACCATCTCCACGATCCGGATATTTTGCATCTCTGTTTCCCCGCCCACGTTATACGTCTCGCCGGGATGTCCATGCTTCATTATGGTCCAGACTGCCTTACAATGGTCTTCCACATAGAGCCAATCCCGGACATTTTTTCCATCACCATACAAAGGAAGCGGTTTCCGTTCAAGGGCATTGAGAACTATAAGCGGGATCAGCTTTTCCGGAAATTGATACGGCCCGTAGTTGTTGGAACAGTTTGAAATGGTTGTCGGGAGGTTATAGGTCTTGTGGTACGCACGTACCAGGTGATCTGAAGCAGCCTTTGAAGCAGAATACGGGCTGTTTGGACGATATGGGGTTGTCTCGGTAAAATAACCGTCTTTCCCCAGGCTGCCGTAGACCTCATCCGTGCTGACGTGGTGAAACAGAACAAATCGGTCCTGATTGCTTCTTGCCAGTTCCAGGAGATTAAACGTACCTACTATATTGGTTTGAATAAAATCCGCGGGCCCCTTTATGGACCGGTCTACATGCGATTCTGCGGCAAGGTGGCAGATCAAGTTGATCTGATGATCGTCAAATACACGGCGCAGGGAATCCCGGTCACATATATCCACCTTTGCAAAAATATATCGACCACTATATTTTTCGGCTATATCCTCCAGGTTCTCGGGATTGCCGGCATAGGTAAGCTTATCAACATTGATGACGCGGCCCTCAAAGTCTGATTTTTCCAAAAGGAAGCGGATAAAGTTGCTTCCTATAAAACCGCTCCCCCCTGTTACCATTATGTTCGCTGTTTTTATATCATTCCCTTGCAAAGCTTACCTCCGTGCAACATTCAAAAAGAAGCCTTTAAATCTTCTTTGTATGCTTCAACGAACTCGTCTATGTCTTCCTTCCAGTCCCTCATAACGTTGATCCCTGCTTCCTTTAACCTTTTGTTTTCCAATATGGAATTAAAGGGCCTCTGAGCAGGGGTGGGATATTCCTCGCTGGTACAGGGAATAATCTGAACAGGTATTTCCATTTTATTTAGAAAGTGTCCTGCTACTTCATACCAGGTACAGTACCCTTCCGAGGTGGCATGATAGATTCCGGTACCGTCTGTCTCAATCAGTTTCAGGATCTGCAGGGCCAGACTCCTCGACCATGTAGGCGAGCCATACTGGTCATTAACAACCCTGAGTGAACCTTTGGGGGTTTTTAATGCCAAACGAAGGATTGTCTTGAGAAAGTTGCGTCCGCCTATACCGTATAGCCACGCAGTGCGCACAATAGCATATCGGGGACAGATCTCTATTACCGCCTTCTCACCTTCTAATTTGCTTTTTCCATATTCGGAAAGGGGGTTTGGGCTATCTTCTTCGGTATACGGTTCAGGAGGGACTCGATTACCATCAAATACATAGTCAGTGGAAATATGGATCAACTTTCCACCAAACTCAGCTACTCCCATGGCAAGGTTTCTTGCGCCGTCCACATTAATCTTCCAGGCCAGTTCTTTTTTTGTTTCACATCCATCTACGTCGGTGTACGCGGCACAGTTAAGAACAACATCCGGTTTTACCGCGCGTATTTTTTCTGTTACCTTTTTTGGGTCGGTAATATCGAGATCCTTTTCCTCGGGAACAACCACCTGATGATCGGTTCCCAGCAACTCTTTGCAATCATAGGCCAGTTGGCCTTGGCCTCCGCTCAATAGAATGATCATAGTTATTCTCTATCCCTCTCCCTTCTTGGCGTAACCGGAAGCTCCAAGGTTTCCTCGCCTCTTTTTATTTTAAAAAGATGGGTGGGAGGGGCCTCTGAATAGAGTACGACATCGTGTATATCCGACACCGACGACACAGGCCGGCCGTCTATAGAAATGAGAATATCATTCTCCTGGATGCCCGCAGCCTCGCCAGGACTTCCAGGCATCACTCCTTCGATCAGCAGCCCATCGCCCTCTGTGACAGGTTTTATCCTGATGCCTATGAGTGGATGTTTGGGCATCTTAACTTCTTTGGTTACCCAGATATAATCGGCTGCTGCTTCCTTTACTGTTTCGCCCACGGAAACAGGCATTACAGTCATATAAGGAACATTTACCCGTCTTTGAACACGCTTTGGAATCCCGAATTTTTCTATATGCCCATTTCCCGCAAAGACGACTACTGGGACCTCCTCTGTAACACTCTGTATAACCTGTTCAACAGATCCCGCCATTGAACCATCCCATACACACTGGGCTTCGTAGAAGTTGTCAAACCCATGCAGGTCGTCTGTGTCATGTGCGGCGAACCGCTCTTTTACAAAAGCGCGGTGTTCCGGATCAGACAGATCAATGTCTTTGGCGATCTGGTTCCTTTCCTCTTCCGTAAGGGAAGCAAGGCCTTGAGTCGCGACTTTTTTAACAATTTTAGAAGGGACATTAAGGGCTGTAAAACCTATACGGTTCTCTCTGATGAAGTGAAGAATCTTACGGTACAAGCTGAAATCGTACGACCAGTTCTCTTTCCAGTTTACTTTTTTGAGAAAGGTCTCCTCGGTGAATCCGCCGGTACTCCACCGGTCCAAAAGCGGCTGATAGGAACGTTCGAACATCTCCATCCCCACGCGAACCGATTGATTCTTTTCAAAGATCCCTTGCAGAACCATAAGCTGTATATCATGATGCGCGCGGTTGACATGTGTCTCTCCTACGTAGACAATACGGGCCTGCCGCAGATCTTCCATCATCTCTTCGAAGGAGACTGCGTGACCTGTGCTCATCCGGACGATTTCTCCCTTCACAAATGGACGGGGATTTCCTTCAACAATTACAAATGAAGGAGGTGCCTTTTTATGTGATACGCCTGAAAGGTGTGCACATCCCACAAAAAGGATTGTGAGGAGCAAAACCGGAATAACAAACCAGCGACTTCTGATCTGTTTGAAATGATTATATAGTATCTGAAATCTCATTATACAACCTACCCTGATATTTTTATACTATCTTAACGCAAAGACGCAAGGATCGCAAAGTTTAAAAGTTTTTTCTTTGCGATCCTTGCGTCTTTGCGGTGAAGTAAACGCTTATAAACAAAAAAGGCCGTCCCAGTCAATTGCCTTGGAGGCTGTCCGAGAATTATGTCCGCAACGAAAAAGAGTGAGAACGAGACAAAATTTTCGCAAATTTGAGGAGAATAGCAGGCCTATTTGACGAAAACTTGCGGGAATTTGGGCCGTTGCTCACGCTTTTGCAGTAGGATCAGAATTCTCGGACAGCCTCCTTAAACGTCTTGTGAAGAAGATGGTCGTCGTCAACAACATGGAATATCAAATTAGAAAAAACCTTATGGGCGATTTCCCGGACCGGCTCGAGGGGAACAACATCATCCTTGTTCCCATGATAGATGATGACCGGAACATCTATAGTCTCTGAATCGGGGAGTTTGTATTCTCTGAAACAGAGCGCCGGGGCGAGAAGAACAAGTTTTCGGACCCGGTCAGGGTATTTGAGGGAAAACAGCGCGCCCATAAGCCCGCCAAAACTTGAACCGATCATCAGGAGGTTTTTTTTATTACCAAGAATGGTAGTTAATCGAGCCATCCGTTCATCGAGATCCCCCTTAAAGTCCGGTACTATCATTTCAGGGTATAGTTCCTTGAAAAACAGCGCCTTCGTCCCTTTGCTGCTGCTTTCAAGACCGTGTATGAATATTGTTGAGCGTTCAGCCATCAGCGATCAGCGTTCAGCGTGTTTGAAATTTTTCATACTTAAGAGCCTCTATTCCTTATCGAGAAGCTCTCTGATTTTTGCGGACAGATCCTTTATATTGAACGGCTTCTGAAGAAAGCCGTCACAGCCTCGTTCCAATATTTCGGTCGCCTCGCCCTCTATGCTGTATCCGCTTGAAAGGAGTACCTTTACGTCGGAATTGATCTCTTTCATTCCGTCATAGGTCTCACCACCGCCCATATCCGGCATGATCATGTCAAGGATGACCAGATCTATTTTATCTTTGCTTGCCTCATAGATCTCAACGGCCTCCCTGCCGCCGCATAAACAAATGTGCTAATATAATATGTCGTGCCCTACAAACCTCTTGACAGCCCCCTTGATAAAAGTTGCGAGCCACATTGGACCAGAAAGTGGTTGATGTTTTGATAAGCTTGCCATATCATAGCTTGTTGAAGAGCGGAGTGGCAAGATATTATTAGTTTAGGATTCAAAAAGAAGTTGTCTGGGGGATACCAATGAAATCTTATATGCCCGGTATGCTGAGCCCGGGGACCCGGATTGACAAGACCGGCATCACAATACCCGGCGAAATCCTCCGCAGTTGGCAAGGCATGGTGAATACTATGTCAGAAATTTTTGACGTGCCGGCCGCTTTAATTACGAAGATCGATCCCCCTTACATTAAAGTCCTTCGCTCAAGTGAATCGAACAACAATCCCTATAAAGCAGGAGACAAGGGAGATCTGTCCGGCCGTTATTGTGAAGAAGTCATAAAGACAAGGAACAAACTTCTGATCCCCAACGCCTTGAAAAATAGCGCATGGGATAAGAATCCGGATACACAATTGGGGATGATTTCTTACCTGGGGCTTCCGTTGCTCTGGCCTGACGGTGAAGTGTTTGGCGCTATCTGCGTGCTCGATTCAAAAGAGAATAACTACGAAAAACTTCATGAGAATCTCATGTTCAGGTTTAGAGAGCTTGTCGAGGCCCACCTTGCTTTAGTGTATAAGAATATCGTCGACAGGAGGAGTCTGGAGGATATCCTTGACAACCTCACAGAGGGGATCATAGCCCACGATAAAGAGAGACTCGTTCTGTTTTTCAACCGGGCTGCTGAAAAAATAACCGGTTATCAAAGGGAAGATGTTGTTGGAAGAGACTGCCACGATGTCTTTGGCGCACCTTTTTGCGGCGGCAGGTGCTCCTTTCAAGACGGCGCGCCGGATTCGCTCGATCATCTTTACTATCCACTCAACATCGTTACAAGGCAGGGCGAACCCAGACGTCTTGAGATGACGGTAAGCGGCATGGGTGATGACACGTCACGCTTTGTTGGCGCTATTGCCTCTTTTCGTGATGTAACAGACCTGCTCGGATTAAAAATAGCGCATGGGGAACTCAAAGGTTTTGCCGGGATCGTAGGGCGAGACCCCGCAATGCTCCAAGTTTACAGACAGATTCGAGACTTGGCCACCAATGATTATCCGGTCCACATCAGCGGAGAGACCGGCACGGGAAAGGAGTTGGTGGCAGCCGGGATTCACAATGAGAGCCGTAGGGGCGGGAAGCCTTTTGTGCCTGTCAACTGCGCCGCGCTTCCGGAAGGTACGCTTGAGAGCGAGCTTTTCGGACATGTAAAAGGCGCCTTTACCGGAGCGATCCGCGACAAAAAAGGCCGCTTCGAGTTAGCGAACAACGGCACTATATTTTTAGACGAGGTAGCTGATCTGCCCAGGTCTGTGCAGGCAAAACTCCTTCGGGTTCTTCAAGACGGGACATTCGAGCGCGTGGGCGGAGAAAAAACCTTATCGGTGGATGTGCGTATTATCAGCGCCACCAACCGGGACCTGAAGCGTGAAATGGAAAGGGGTAATTTTCGCGAAGACCTTTACTACCGCATCAATGTGGTCCCAATTCACCTCCCCCTCCTCAGGGAGCGTAAGAACGACATCCCTCTTCTTGTGGGGCACTTTCTTGCTCAAGCCTTCGAAGATGGGCAAACAACATCCGGTTTTTCCAAGGAGGCCATGGCAGTCATGATGGACTATCCTTGGCCGGGCAACGTCCGCGAACTTCAAAGCGCCATTCGGTTCGCTCTTGTAAAGTCCAGGGGACGGGTCATTCAACCCGACCACCTTCCCATTGAATTGAAAAAATGGCGCATTGAGCGATCCACCCGGGGCCCTTCACGAAAACTGGATCCGGACAGTGTTCGCGCTGCTCTGGCCCAGAGCGGGGGGAACAAGGCCAAGGCGGCCAGGATACTGGGGGTCGGCCGTGCCACCCTTTATCGATTTCTTGCCGACTTTCCAGATGTCTCATGAGACATTTGTGTCTCAACATAATTATGAAACACTTTGAATCATTCCCCTAAACCCGTAGCTCGTAACTCGTAACTCGTAACCCGCAACCCCCAAGTTGCAACCTCATGCCTCAAAATGTGTCTCGAATTCCATGCATAAAAGCAGTGCACGCAAACAACCCTGTTGACCGTCAACTATTTCAAATTAATAGTGTTTTGGATCAAATTTCTATCAGGTTCGAGTTTGGCACATATTTTGATGGTATAATATACCAAACATGTCAGAGATATATTCCTTTGGAGGTTTTCGGGGATGAGGCGATGTGATGAAAGCGTTAAGAAGGCACTCGGGCTGGTACAAAATATGTTCGCCCTTGCGGATGAAGGAGATGCCGTGCGCGAAGACACGGGGTGCGGCGTGCTCTACGGTGTTGTAAGAGATTCCGCATTTAAGATAAAAAAGCTGGCTGAAGCGGAAAGAAATGTCCATAGGAAAAAGGGGTGGTGGAAAGATTGATCGGAAAAAACAGAGGGAGGGAAACCATGAGAAGGAATGTTTTCAGGATGTTGTTTGTAGTTGTTCTTGTGGGCTATTACAACCCGGCCATGGCCGAGGAAGAAACCTGTATTACATGTCACAGAGATATCAGCCCGGGCCAGGTGGCAGACTGGGAGGCGAGCAAGCACTCCGAAAACGATATCACGTGTTCCGTCTGTCATGGTGAAGAGCACACAAGCGTAAAGGATACAGATCGCGCCGGTTTGCCTGACGAACATTTGTGCGCCGGCTGTCATGAAGATCAGTTTGATCAGTTTGCCAAGGGGAAACACAACTTTGGCTGGACATCCATGAATGCAATGCCGGTTACTCATGTCGAGCCTGACGAGTTGATGGACGGGGGCAGGGGCTGCGGGGGGTGCCACAACATGGGCATCAAAAGCGAGGCCCAGAAAAAGGAACAAAGGGAAAAGGGGTACCGCTACCAGAACAACTCTTGTGACGAGTGCCACACCCGGCATACCTTCTCAAAAAGGGAG
>JBDRFJ010000201.1:0-38353 GCA_043818915.1 Pseudomonadota bacterium
CGAGGTTACTTGTCGACTTGTCGAAAACATGGTGTCTCGTCAAGTCAGGCGCTTGACCTGCTGTTTGGCGGAAAATTACCGGATTTTCTTCTACAAGAGTAGTATCGTTACGGATTACGCTGATTACGCTGAATAGTTACAACTAAACAAGCAAAACTTATGCCCATTTTAACAGTTCAACTCTAATATATTGTTTTTAAACAGTTTCAAGCAATGAAGCAGTAAGGAGCACTTTCGAAAGGAGGTTAAATTATGCAATAATTTTCCACTGGCATGCAATATCTTTCCCCTGCAAGTGGGAAATCTTTTGCAAGAAATTGCAAAAACGTCTTCTTGTGCTCAATCGCCGACTTCGCCATAGTAGCCGTTTTGGCTACGACGGCTGAATCTATGCCGGACTCAAATAAGGTTCGAGAATAAAAAAAGGGGTTGAAGAGTGGAGAAGAAGGGGCGAAAGGTCTTGATTTCTAAGAAGCTTTGGAGGTTCATACCGAAGAGTGCGTTGGATGACTTTTAAAGTGCTCGAAAAAACGAATTTTTAGCGAATTTTAACTTTATCATCAATCTTAATTGTGTTAAAATATATTAATTTTGTTGGTAACGTATAGTAGCTCAGTAGGATCACTAAAACCAGCAAGATATATTTCATCTAACTGCTCATCCTCAATTAATTTTCTCCATTCAGCCGTATCATCGAGTCCTTTGCAAATCGTTATATTTTTTTTATCATGCATGGAAGGTAAAAACTTCATAATGCCAGTTTTGCAAAGGTCTCTCACTGACGAGATATCTGCGTAAGGAGTAATCAGTCGACCCATGCCAGGAAAAAGAAAATCATTTGGAATGTTTCTGGGCACAGCGTTTTGTCTACTTACTATATGGACAATAGGCTGTGCCACGCCAAGGGAACGGCATGCGTTTGATCAGTTCCATAAAGTAGAGCGTCAGTCATACGTTCGTGCCGACGAGTCTCTTCAGCCAACACTTCTCCCCGATCTTGACGAAAAGTCCACACTATCTGATTACCTCGCATACGCAGCGCTCAATAACCCCGGACTAAGGGCAACTTTTCACCGGTGGAAGGCGTCACTCGAAAAAATACCCCAAAATCGGTCCCTGCCAGACCCACGTTTCAACTACACTTACTTTGTCAAAGAGGTAGAGACACGGGCTGGACCACAGCGGCAAAAATTCGGACTTGTACAAACATTCCCCTGGTTGGGCAAGCTAAAAGTCAGAGGAGACGTTGCTACAGAGGCTGCCAAAGCCATGCACCAGCAATACGAGGCAGCAAAACTCAAACTCTTCTTTCAGGTAAAAAAATACTATTATGAATATTACTACCTGGCCCGAGCAATCGCCATTACTCAAGAAAATGTGGACCTGGTAAAATATTTAGAGGCGGTTGCACGGACAAAATACAGAGCCGCGGCAGAGAGCTATGCCAACGTGATCAAAGCACAGGTGGAACTCGGCAAATTAATCGATAGGTTGCAAACTCTCCAAGAGCTGCGGGGACCTATTGCGGCAGAACTTAATGCAGCGCTCAATCGCCCTTCTGATGCTCCTCTCCCCTGGCCCACGTCAATACCCGAATTAGAAATGACATATTCGCAGAAGGACCTCATTCGCCGGCTTTCAGAAAACAACCCTGACCTTAAGGCCATGGACTGTCAAATTGCCAAAGAAAAGTCAGGAATAGATCTGGCCGGTAAAAACTACTTTCCCGACATTACCATAGGGGCGGAATTTATTGATACGGACGATGCTCTGAATACGGCTACGCCGGACAGCGGCAAAGACCCGGTCATGGCCATGGTCTCCATCAATATACCCATTTGGTATGGTAAGTATAAGGCCGCTGAAAGCGAGGCCCGCGCACGGTGGAGAGCGGCAAAAGGAACCAGAACCAATATTGCGAACAGCTTGATCGCCGAACTCAAAATGACCTTTTATGAGTTTGCCGACGCCAAGCGAAAGATCAACCTTTACAGGGAGACCCTTATACCCAAGGGGACCGAATCCCTTGAAGTCACACAAAAAGCTTTTGAAGGCGGCAAAGTCGACTTTATCAATTTGATCGATGCCCAACGCATTCTATTGGAATTTCGTCTCTCTTATGAAAGGTCCCTTGCTGATTATGCCCAAAGCCTGGCAAAGCTCGAAATGTTGGCAGGCAAAGAATTGCTCCCGGACCCTTGAACTGTTTATGAATAATTCGGGTTAAAGGATAGGAGTACAGGCCATGAAGGTTTTCATACAAAACTTGTGGAAACACTATTCAAAGATTATCGTTCCGGGCCTGCTTCTCGTAGCATTCTTGCTCGGTTATCTTTTCAGGGGCGCGCCTCCTGTGACAGAAACACATCCTGTGCATGAAGCTCCCCCGTCAGGCGCTCATGTCGGCCATGACCATGCCGGCATGATGCCCGCGCGTCACCTCGTGCTTTCTGAGACAGCCCGGAAACTTGCCGCTATACAGGTAGCGCCTGTGGAAAGAAAGTTTGTAACATCTCAAATCCGAATGTTCGGCAAGGTCGACTATGACGAAACACGATTGGCATATATTGCTGCCAGGGTACCGGGACGTTTAGACCGGCTTTATGTCGATTATACAGGTATTCCCGTAAAGAAAGGGGATCACCTGGTCTATCTTTACAGCCCGGAGATCTTAACTGCCCAGGAAGAATTGATTCAGGCATTGAGGGGAGTGGAAAATACAAGAAAGAGCGCTATCAAATCTATACAAGAAGTATCCCTGGCCACACTTGAAGCCGCGCGTGAAAAATTAAGACTCTGGGGATTGACTCCGTCACAGATAAAAAAGATCGAGAGACAAAAAAAACCGTCCGACCATATCACCATTTATGCCCCCATAAGCGGGACCGTTATTCACAAAAATGCCGTAGAAGGAATGTATGTCGATACCGGCACTCGCGTTTATACGATCGCCGATCTCGCTTGGGTGTGGGTCAAATTAGACGCATATGAGGCAGATATTATGTGGGTCCGCTATGGACAGGAAGTTGAGCTTATGACAGAGGCCTATCCGGGGGAGAAATTTAAAGGGCGGATCTCATTTATTGATCCGATACTGAATGCCAAAACCAGAACCGTCGCTGTAAGGGTCAATGTAGACAACAGGGACGGAAAGATGAAACCGGGGATGTTTGTCAGGGCGGTGGTACACTCGAAAGTAGCCAAGGGAGGCAAGGTGATGGATCCCGGGCTGGCAGGCAAGTGGATAAGTCCGATGCACCCGGAGGTCATCAAGAACAAGCCGGGCAAATGCGACATCTGTGGTATGCCGCTGGTGCGGGCGGAGGATCTTGGATACGTCAAGGCGGAACCAAAAGAAGCGCCATTAGTGGTCCCTGCCACTGCTCCTTTGATTACCGGCAAGCGTGCGGTGGTCTATGTTCAGATGCCTGATAATAAGACCATGTTCGAAGGGAGGGAGATCGTTTTAGGTCCTCGGTCCGGCGATTATTACCTTGTCCGAGCAGGACTCAAGGAAGGAGAGCTGGTTGTGGTCAATGGAAACTTCAAGATTGACAGCGCTATGCAAATTCAGGCCAAACCGAGCATGATGAATCCTGAAGGCGGGGCTGCGGCTCCGGTTCACAGACATTAGGAATTGAAGGAATTAGGAGCATATCTCATTGATCGATAAAGTCATATGGTTTTGCCTAAAAAATAAGCTGGTCGTGCTATTGTTCATGATCCTCATCATCGGCTGGGGGATTCTTGTCGCGCCGTTCGACTGGGAACTGGGGGATCTCCCCCGTAATCCCGTGCCGGTCGATGCCATACCGGATATAGGGGAAAATCAGCAGATTGTCTTTACAAAGTGGATGGGTCGCTCGCCCCAAGATATTGAAGACCAAATATCGTATCCGCTTACTGTCTCTCTGTTGGGTATCCCGGGAGTCAAAACCATTCGTGTTTACTCCATGTTCGGCTTTTCCACAATCTACGTTATCTTTAAAGAAGAGGTGGACTTCTACTGGTCAAGAACAAGGATACTCGAAAAATTGAACAGTCTTCCCGCCGACACCCTCCCCGCAGGTGTTCAACCGGCTTTAGGACCGGACGCAACAGCTCTTGGGCAAATATTTTGGTATACCCTGGAGGGTCAAGATAAAAACGGTAATCCCACGGGCGGATGGGATCTTCATGAACTCCGGACAATACAGGATTGGTACGTACGTTATGCCTTGATGAGCGCTGATGGTGTGGCGGAAGTAGCCTCTGTAGGCGGCTTTGTTCGGGAATACCAGATTGATGTCGATCCCGATGCCATGCTTGCCTTTGGCGTTAAACTTGATGAAGTCTTCATGGCCGTCAAGATGTCGAACGTAGATGTTGGGGCGCGCACCATTGATGTCAATAAGGTTGAATACGTAATACGCGGGGTCGGTTTTCTCAAGAGACTGGAAGATATCGAAAATACTGTAATCAAGGTCAATGATAATATACCGGTCTATGTAAAGAACGTATCTCATGTAACCATGGGGCCGGCTCTCCGCCGTGGGGCTCTCGATAAAGAGGGCGCGGAAGTGGTTGGGGGGAGTGTAGTGGTTCGTTACGGTGAAAATCCCCTTGGCGCAATAAAAAACGTTAAGAAAAAAATCGCTGAGATATCGCCCGGCCTCCCCCAAAAAACATTGCCTGATGGCACGATAAGCCAGGTCAAAATCGTCCCTTTTTATGACCGGACAGGTCTGATTTACGAAACTCTGGGGACACTCAACTCAGCACTAACCGAAGAAATCCTCATTACTATTATCGTGGTTATTATTGCCGCGTTCCATCTGCGGAGTTCTCTCCTTATATCCGGTCTCCTCCCTCTGGCTATCCTCATGTCCTTCGTCGCCATGAAGATCTTTGGCGTGGACGCTAATATTGTAGCGCTTTCAGGCATCGCGATTGCCATTGGCACCATGGTGGATATGGGCATCATTGTCTGCGAAAATATTCTGAAACATCTTGCAGAAGCAAGGCCCGATGAAGACCGCGAAGGGGTCGTCTTTCGGGCTGTCAGGGAAGTGGGGGGAGCAGTGCTGACCGCAGTTTCCACAACTGTGGTAAGCTTTCTCCCCGTATTTGCCTTAGAGGCTGCAGAAGGCAAGCTTTTCAAACCACTGGCTTTCACGAAGACCTTCGCCCTGATCGCGTCCGTAATCGTGGCACTGGCTATTATTCCTCCGTTTGCTCATATCCTTTTTGCCGGCGGAACCAAACGAAAGAATCTGCTGTGGGAAAAACTCCCTAAAGCAGCGAAACGTATTTCCCACAGGCTGGCTGTAGGGCTGACTGTCCTGATCGTTGCGACGCTCCTCACCCGGTACTGGCTCCCGCTCGGACCGGAAAAAGGGGTCCTGCGCAACCTGGTCTTTGTGGCAGTTTTAATCGGCGGCCTCCTCGGCTTCTTTTATATCTTTCAACGTTTTTATGAGTCCCTCCTGCGATGGTGTCTTGCCCATAAAATAACCTTTCTCTCCCTTCCCGTGGCCCTGATACTCTTTGGAGGGTTTGTCTGGCTCGGTTTTGATTCATGGTTCGGCTGGCTCCCTGAACCGGTGCGGAATACGCGTGTCATAGCATTCCTTAATGATAAATTACCCGGTCTGGGTAAAGAATTTATGCCGCCTTTAGATGAAGGATCATTTTTATTTATGCCTACCATCATGCCCCATGCCTCAATTGGAGAAGCGCTCGATGTACTCCGGAAACAGGACATGGCGATCCGTTCCATTCCCGAAGTCGATTCCGTGGTGGGGAAGCTCGGTCGGGCAGATACGCCTCTTGATCCAGCACCGATCTCCATGATGGAAATAATTATCAATTACAAACCAGAGTATATTACGGACAAAGAGGGGCGCAGCATACGTTTTCGCTTTGATAAAACCTCTGGCACGTTCGCCGGGGACGCCCACGGCAATCTCATCCCGGATTCCAGTGGCAGACCATACAGATTGTGGCGACCACATATCAAAAGCCCTGACGATATCTGGAAAGAGATTGTTCGCGCTGCGGATCTTCCCGGCGTCGTATCTCCCCCTAAGCTCCAGCCTATAGCTGCCCGCATCGTTATGCTACAAACCGGCATGCGCGCCCCTATGGGCATCAAGGTCAGGGGACCGGATTTGGAGACCATTGAAAGGGTGGGCTTGCAGCTTGAAAAATTCCTTAAAGAGGTCGCCTCAGTGGAGCCTACCGCGGTTCTGGCCGACAGAATCGTGGGGAAACCATACCTGGAAATAGATATTGACCGTATGGCCACAGCCCGTTACGGAATAAAGCTACGCCAAATCCAGGATGTTATTGAAGTGGCCATTGGAGGGAAACAAATCACTACTACGGTGGAAGGTCGAGAGCGGTATCCTGTTCGCGTTCGGTATATGCGTGAATTAAGGGACCGGATTGAATCTCTGGAGAGAATACTTGTTCCTGCGCCTGACGGCGTTCAAATACCGATCGCGCAGTTGGCGACCATTCGCTATGTGCGTGGCCCTCAAGTTATTAAAAGCGAGGATACTTTCTTGATCGGTTATGTCATTTTCGACAAAAAACCCGGGTATGCTGAGGTGAATGTTGTAGAAGATTGCCAGACCTACCTGCAGGAAAAGACTAAAAACGGGGAGTTCTCGCTTCCTGCAGGTGTTACCTATACGTTTGCCGGCAGCTATGAAAATCAGGTACGTTCCGAAAAAAAGCTGAAGATTGTACTCCCCGTCGCGCTTTTCATTATCTTTATGATTCTCTATTTTCAGTTCAGATCTGTTTCCACCACGGCAATGGTCTTCTCAGGGATCGCGGTGGCATGGGCCGGGGGGTTTCTCATGATCTGGCTTTATGGACAACCATGGTTTCTCAATCTTAGTGTCCTGGGGACCGATATGCGCGGACTCTTCCAGGTGCACCCCATAAATCTGAGTGTTGCTATTTGGGTCGGCTTTCTTGCCCTGTTCGGCATTGCCTCCGACAATGGCGTAGTGATCGCCACCTACTTAGACCAGAGATTCGCCTCTGGGAATATTACTTCCATAGAAGCAATACGGAATGCAACAGTTGAAGGCGCGGTTCGCAGGATCAGGCCGTGCCTGATGACCTCTGCAACCACTATACTCGCTCTAATCCCCATTCTTACCTCCACGGGTCGCGGCGCTGATATTATGGTGCCGATGGCCATCCCCTCATTTGGCGGAATGGCCGTGGTCTTTATTTCGGTCTTTGTCGTGCCCGTGCTCTATTGTATGATCAAAGAATTCTCATTCAAACACACCGCAAACGAAAATCTATAGCTTGCGAGAACAAGCTCCTAAGGAACAGACCGGCCAATACACTTAGATTCGAGCCAAGCAGTCTGAAGAATTTGGTTTTTGTTTTCATATTTTGGCGAACTATTGCAGCGAACCAGGAACTTTTGTAAGATCGGCAACCGCTCCTTGCAGGTAAGTAAAAAAATTATTTGACCCACCCACCCCTTTTCGGCCAAACATAAAATTGATCTCAGATAGGAGCGGCTCCGGATTTGGTGCGCTTCGATCAAACAGGACATCAAAGGCGGCAAGATTAATCCCTGTCTTTTCGCAAAATGTGCTTACACACCCTACCCCTTTTTCCCGGAGATCAGGGTCAAGCTCATAGTCAATGAACGCGCCACGGCCTACATTGTTACGAAATTCTTCGGGATCAGGCTGACATCTCCAATAGGGATAGAAAGATCTTCCGATCACCACCACCCTGAGATCACGGCCCCTATGGGGGACAAAGGCCTGGACTATAAAGCGGTTGGTAGGATGTCGACGCACATCGGAAAGTGTTTTAAGTGTTTCATGAAGTGTCTGTTTATCGCAGATCAAAAAGACACCCCATCCGCCACCACCGGTATCGCTTTTTATCACAAAGGGAAATAGAAAATGCGGCGCTCCTTTCTCAAAGTGCTGTTTTACAAAGTCAGACACAGAAGGATACAACTTAGTTGGAGGATACGGCGCATTGAACAGACGAAACAGCTCTATGTTCCGGTACTTTCCTTCAAATCCGAATCGATATTGATAGTTCGGGAAAAGCTGTACACAATGCTTTTGGCAAAAACGGTATTGATGCGCTTTGATTCGTTGAGGAACCACCGTGAGATCGGCACGTGCCATGAGATCCGCTTCATGGTCTGAGAAAAGACCTTTGATAGAAAGGCTAAGGTTGAGGTCTCCCTTTATATGCGAGTGAAAGGAAAGGATCACGGTATGTTATAGGAAACGATTTTGGAATGGCCAGAAACCTATCCTCTTCATATATGATGGATAGTCGATCAAGGAGTATTGGAGTGATGGAGTACTGGAGTAATGGGATAATTAGAATTCGTTGCGAGTTGCGAGTTAAGATTCGTTTCAACTTTCACCGTTCAACACGAAACCCGCAACGCACAACCCGTACCCGTATCAAGCCCATCACTCCATTACTCCAACACTCCATCACTCCATAAACAAAGCGCGTTCATATGGTAGGCGGTCGCGGATTTGAACCGCGGACTTCCACCGTGTGAGGATGGCACTCTCACCACTGAGTTAACCGCCCACATGTCAAAAATATGTTAAAAAATCCTACGGTTTGGAGGAATAAATGTCAAGGCTTTTTTGTATAGGGAGTGCTCACTTGCGGGTTGTAAGCCCTATCCATTTGGCTGCTTTAGTTAGTCCCCGGTCCAACGTCCACAAGACAGCGTCCCGTCGGGATTGGTGACCGCGACAAGGTTGTCGTTGCTGTCATACTCATACGTGACCGTCCTGCCCGCAGGATCGGTCACTGTTCTTATCTTGTTATCTCCTGCCTGATAGCTAAAGGAGAGCGTCCGCCCTGCTCCATCGGCAACGGAACCAAGTCTTCCTTCTGCATCACGGGTAAGCGTCAGGATATTGCCGTTCTTGTTTTCAATTGAGGTGAGTTTTCCGCTACTCGCAAAGTGATATTGTTTCCCAAGGGGCAAGCGGTACGCATATGATCCGTCAGCGTTTCTTGTAAGGCCGTGCGCGGCATACCCGGCCATGGTAGTATACGTCCCGTCACTATTTTTGGCAAAGTAGATCCGCTTTCCGTCCTCTGTGCTCACCCTAACGGTGTCGGTTTCAAGGTCGAGGAGAACGAGGTCATAGCTGTGAGTCATCCGTATCCAAAGGAGCCGTTATACTCGCTTTGACTGTTGTAGGTATGGTAAAGATCAATGGCAAGGGTCCTCCCCTTGACCACGAGGGCATGGATGGGATAGGTGAAGACGTTGCCGGTGGCCAGGTTGAAAGGATCTCCGCCGGTGATCTCGGACCTGGTGTCAGTTTGCGGGCCAAGGGTTTTGTCCGATTCTTCCTGTTGATCGTCGCCATCGTCTGGTGGCGTCGATACATCACGATAATATGGGTTGTAGTCCTCCGAATCAGGAACGCCGTCACCATCATAATCTAACGCTGTTTGCTCGTGCGGATACAAAGACCTTATACAAACATATTGACAGTATATAGCAGGATCACGCATCCCGTCGTAACGGGGGACAATAATCCAGCCTTCTCCGGACCAGGGAGGGCGGCAATACGCACCAGCGCAGTATTTAAGCTCAATACCATGATTATATTCATCATTTGCGTAAGTGGCGGTCAATCTGCTATAGTCAAACACCTCTCCACCGCAGACACCTCCTACAAAGACAAAGGTCGCTACGCCTAACATGACGACCCCCGTCAAGAATTGCCGGCCTCTTGCCGGCATTTTAACAATACTATTAGTTAGGAAGAGAATGAAGGTGAGTAGTCTTGATATAAAATTACGCTCAAACAGCCCTCCAAAACTCTTAGATCCTTTCATGGCTAACCTCCCAGTTAAACAATGAGCTGGATAGAAGGCACCCGGTGGCACCCAAAATCAATCAAGGACTAAGTCAAAATGGCTAACTGTGTGAAATAATTGGAGGCGGCAACCAGATTCGAACTGGTGAATAACGGTTTTGCAGACCGCTGCCTTACCACTTGGCTATGCCGCCGGTTACAAGGTGTGAAAATCTTGAGAAGGGGTAATATTAATTGTTTGGAGCGGGAAACGGGATTTGAACCCGCGACTTCAACCTTGGCAAGGTTGCACTCTACCGCTGAGTTATTCCCGCTCAACTGCAACCTGTTTTTTAACTATTATAAGAGAAATTTGTCAATAAAAAAATGGTCTTTCTATTTTCTTATAATGACATAAAACTTTTTAAAGTAATCGACCCCCGACCAAATGGTGAATCCCACCGCACACCAGAGAAAAAACATTCCCACTACATGAAAATTAATATTAAAATACGTATAATGCAGAAGCAAAGGAATGATGGCCGCGATTTGAAAACCGACTTTATATTTTCCAAGGCTTGTCGCTGAGATAACAACTCCTTCGGCGGAACATATCCCGCGGAGACCCGTAACAGCCAGTTCCCTGCTGATAATAATAAAGACCATCCACGCCGGCACCCGTTCCAAGGGAATTAACATGATAAGGGCTGCTGAAACAAGGAGCTTGTCCGCCAAAGGGTCCAGAAACTTTCCGAGTGTCGATACCAGATGACGACGACGTGCAAAAAAACCATCCAAGCAGTCAGTAATTGAGGCAATGGAAAATAGAATCGCAGAAAAGAAGCTGCATGCTTTATTCGGGAACAGCATGAGAATGATAAGCGCTGGAACTGTCGCTATTCTATAAAGTGTCAAATTGTTCGGCAGATTCCACAATTCATTTTTTTCCATTGTGTGTCAAAAACCTTATCAATAGCTTAAAGGAACGTATTGATCTTTTTTAAAGGCCTGGTAATAATTCATGACCCTCCGTACGAATTCCTGCGTTTCGCTAATAGGCGGGATACGATTAAATCGGGAAACAGTTCCAGGTCCCGCGTTATAAGCGGCCAAGGCCAGCGGAACCTTATTATCAAACATAGTCAAAAGTTTTCGCAAGTACCGAGCGCCTCCATGTATGCTCTCACCGGCATCAAAAGGCCTTGAGATGCCCAACTCACAGGCGGTTGCGGGCATAATCTGCATGAGGCCTTGTGCGCCCGCTCTTGAGATTGCATATGGGTCAAAATTAGACTCTACTTTCATCAACGCCTTGAGTAATGGAAACGGCACATCATGTTCCATTGCGGCCATATGAATAAGCTCGTCGAATTGATCTGTTGACCACGCGGGGAAGGCCTCTTTCCAAACGTAGACGCGATAGTCACACGCTACGGGAACATTAGTAAAATGAAGTACGCCTTTGCTGTCAATATATTTATAAATATGTGTCTCTGCGTATACAGCCGACACCGCTCCAAGGCATATACATAGGAATACGGCAAAAAGTATATTATTAAGTCTTTCTCTTCTTCCAGTCATCCAGAAATTTCTCCAATCCCACATCGGTCAACGGATGTTTGGCAATTTGGTTTATCACCTTAAATGGAATTGTTGCAATATCCGCGCCCATGAGCGCGGCCTCAAGGACATGAATCGGATTTCGGATGCTTGCCACGATGACTTCGGTCTCAAATCCATAATTGTCATAGATCTGCAGGATCTGATCCACCAACTCCATTCCGTCGTGAGCAACATCGTCTAAACGCCCCACAAAAGGACTTACATATGTCGCCCCTGCCTTTGCAGCCATTAATGCCTGAAGGGGAGAAAAAACAAGTGTCACGTTTGTATTGATCCCCTCCCCGCTCAGCACCCGCACGGCCTTGATACCTTCGGTTATCATGGGGATCTTTACAACAATATTCTTATGAATCTTCGAAAGTTCACGAGCTTCTTTTACCATCCCTTCGGCATCCAGACTCACCGCTTCAGCGCTGACCGGGCCGTCAACAATCTGACAAATCTCTGTGACTAACTCTTTAAAATCACGTCCTTCTTTTGCCACAAGAGAAGGATTGGTAGTAACACCGTCAATAAGCCCTAAACTGTTCGCTTCCTTAATCTCCTCAATGTTGGCCGTATCAATAAAAAATTTCATTAAAATCCTCCTACTATTATCGTCAGTATTTTTGTTTTGCATTAATTGTGACGGTTTCGTAAAAAGTGAAATTGCTCACCAAGAGAGCAAACTTTACTTTTTACGAAACCGTCAATTTTGACAAATTCGCAAAAAGCCTCTGATGAGGTTATCTTGTTTTATGCTGTTCGATAAACTTGTCCCGGCAATCCTTACTGCAAAAATGATACTCCACACCGTTAATAACCGCCCTAATCCCTTCCCGCTGCGGAAAATAAACTTGGCAAAACGGGTCCTTGACCATTATATCATCAATCCCGCGCTGATCCCTTCCGTCTTTCCATTTTGGAATCGAGGGCGGGGCAAAAAACTTTTTAACAAGGCGGTACCCTATGTAACCAAGTATTATTAAAATAATTAATCGCATAAGTAAGGGACTACTGACTTTCCATTGTCTTTCAAATTTGCCAAGAGTGTAATAATCCTCTCTTTCAAGACCGGATGCACTATATCCGGAGCAATGTCGGCGAGTGGTTTCAATACAAAACGCCTCTTGTGCAACTCTGGATGCGGAACGGTCAATTTCTCTGTTTTGATAATAATATCTTCAAACAATAATATATCGAAATCCAAAACTCTTGGACCAAAAGGAATTCCTGTTGGCTTTCTTCCCAGTTCCCGCTCAATAGACCTGAGTCGCTCTAATAGTATTACCGGCTCCAAATCGGTACGTATTTTAACAACCCCGTTAACAAACCATCCCTGTTCTTCATAACCTACAGGTTCAGTCTCATATAAAGGGGAACGTTTCTCAACACAACACGCTTTAAGGCGGTCTATTGCTTCGATTCCTCTTGTGCAATTTCCCGAACGGTCGCCCAGGTTGGAACCCACTCCGATGTATGCAGTATACTTAGTGCCCAACTACCTCCATCCGCTCCACCGCCTCCTTGATTCTCTCCTTGCCTACGGTAAGCGCTATTCGTATATAACCTTCTCCCGCACTTCCAAAGCCATTTCCAGGCGTCGTTACTATACCTGCTTTGGTCAATAAATGAGCCGTAAATTCGGCAGAAGTGTAGCCCTTAGGCACTTCGATCCATAAATAGAAGGTTGCACATGGCGGGATTACCGAAAGACCTATCTTTTTCAGCCCTTCCACCAGAATATCCCTTCGCTCCGCATATATCCGGCACATATCCTCAACGCAGGATTGATCACCTTCCAGAGCCTCAATGCCTGCAAGCTGTACGGCCTGAAACGCACCGGAATCGATATTACTCTTTATCTGTCCCAACCCCCCTATTACATCCGGATGTCCTACGGCAAACCCGATACGCCACCCCGTCATATTATAGGTCTTGGAAAGAGAGTGAAACTCCATACCGACTGATTTGGCGCCGGCAATTTCTAAAAAACTTAAAGGCCTATAACCATCAAAAGCCATCTCGGAATATGCTGCATCATGGCAGACAATAATATTATATTTTTCCGCAAATTCGACAACAGACTCAAAAAAATCTATATCGGCTACCGCTGATGTGGGGTTATTTGGATAATTCAAAAACATCAACTTTGCTTTGTTAGCCACCTCGGGAGGTATAGAAGAGAGATCCGGCAAGAAATCATTCTCTTTTAATAAGTCCATAAAGTAGCTGGTTCCGCCGGCAAATTGAGTGCCTATATTGTAAACAGGATAAGCCGGACTCGGGACCAGTGCAATATCACCCGGATTGATAAACGCAAGGGGCAAATGTGCAATCCCCTCCTTCGATCCTATCAGGGTGACCACCTCCCGGGCTGGATCAAGTGTCACTCCAAAGCGTTTTTTGTACCAGCGTGCCACTGCCTCATTAAAATCGTCCATCCCTGTATAAGATGGATATTTATGATTGGCCGGGTCTTCAGCCGCTCGCTTTAATGCACTGATAATGTGTTCCGGTGTGGGAATGTCCGGATCCCCCACCCCTAAATCTATAATATCTACACCACGCGCACGCACCTCTTCTTTTTTTCGATCAATCTCTTTAAAAAGATACGGGGGAAGTTTTTTCACCCTTTCTGATCTTTCGATCTTCATGATATCCTTTCTAACTAAGGCCACTCCGAACCTTCTTATTAATACAAATCCGAAATTCGAATATCGAAATTCGAAACAATTTCAAAATTCAAATATCAAATGTTCAAAACAATGCAGATTTAGCAACTTAACATTCCAACACGTAAATCCTTCAATACTTCAATTCCCCAATCCCTTATTTTTTTTGTTAGGGAACCACCACTCTTAATTCAATAATATTGACTCGTTACTACATCAAATAAGCCCATACTCGCCCAACGTCTTTTTTAATTTTTCCAGGTTCGCCTCGGACATGGATACCAGAGGCAGCCGTAATTCTCCCGATGATATCTTTCCCATTAAGGCGAGCGAGGCCTTTGCCGGAGCCGGGTTTGTTTCATAAAACATTGCATTATTCAGAGGCCACAATTTATAATGCAGTGCTCTTGCCTTCTCCAGGTCGCCTGCCTCAAACGCGTCTATCATACCAGCCATATCTCGTGGCGCTACATTAGAGACTACGGATATAACTCCTTTTCCGCCGATCGCAAGCAGTGGAAACGCTGTGAAATCATCACCCGACAGCACGGTAATCTTGTCGCCGCATAGGGATATGATATCAGATGCTTGCTGCATCGATCCTGTTGCCTCTTTGATAGCAATCACATCGTCGAGTTCCGCCAAACGGGCCACTGTAGCAGGGAGCATATTCAGGGCGGTTCTTCCCGGCACGTTATACAGCACCATAGGAAAGGAACAGGCGTCCGACACTGCCTTAAAATGTTGATAGAGTCCTTCCTGGGTTGGTTTATTGTAATAAGGTGTAATGACCAGCGCGGCATTCGCGCCTGCCGACTTGGCATGGTGGGTCAACTCAATAGTCTCAGACGTGCTATTGGATCCGGTACCGGCGATCACCGGCACCCGGCCTTTGACTGTATCTATGGTAATCTCCACTACCCGTTTATGTTCCGCATGGGATAGCGTGGCCGACTCTCCTGTAGTGCCACACGGAACGATCGCGTCCGTGCCGTTTTCTATTTGAAACTCGATCAGGCCACGCAAACCTTCTTCATCTAACTTTCCATCCTTGAAAGGTGTAACAATTGCAACAATAGCACCCTTAATCATGGTAGCCTCCTTGAAAAGTCCCTATTAAAATCCATGAATCGTATCTTCTTCATTGGAGTACTGGAGTACTGGAGTGTTGGAGTGTTGGATATTTTTTTCCAGTACTCCATTACTCCACTACTCCATTACCCCATCAGTAAATTGCCTCATCCCATAATCTTCCCTGATAAATCACGCGCGCGTCCCCTTCCAGGAATACATCAACAAAATCAAAGCCGGCTTTAGAAAAGTACACGGTGAGAAGATCACCTCCTCGTGTCTTTACCGACACCGGAGATTCTACCAACCCCTTTCGTGCCGCTACCAGGGCGGCTGCCACCGAGCCCGTGCCACACGCCAAGGTCTCGTCCTCCACACCTCGCTCATAGGTGCGGATTAACAGGTTGCCATTTTCGGATTTCTTCACAAAATTTACATTGGTCCCTGCCGGTGCATACCGCTCATGATACCGTATAGGGCGTCCCCATTCCACAATTGGAACTCCCTCAAGATCATCCGCCCATATTACCGCGTGCGGAACTCCCGTATTGATTGAATTGACAGAAAAAACTTTCCCTCCGGCCTCAATTTCTTCGCCGAGGACCATCCCATTGGGTTGAGTCATCTCTAATCGAACCCTGATGCCGTCAACTATCGCCCTAATAATCCCGGCATCGGTCTCAAAAGAAAGTTCAGGGCCGCAGATTTGATTTAAATAGGCAAACCGGGCTGCGCAGCGACCGCCGTTTCCGCACATTTCCGCCAAAGAACCGTCCTGGTTAAAAAACCGCCACTTAAAATCCGCTTTTTCAGAAGACTCAATAAGGATAAGACCGTCAGCGCCCACGGAAAACTTACGACGGCAGACGGCGGCAACAAAATCCTTTATCTTGTCGGCACCTACCGCGCCATCACGGTTGTCAATCAGGATGAAGTCATTCCCGCTCCCGCTCATTTTGTAAAATATGGGTATTTTGGGCATATCGGTCATTGTTGTCTTGGGTGCACTTGGTTCAAATTATATGATAGACTTAAAAATATGCTTTGCCTATGGAGTGATGGAGTGATGGAGTAGTGGAATAAGTACGGCAAAACCTTGGGAATCTCAAATAGTTATTCCTCATATGCCCATCACTCCAGTACTCCAGTACTCCATTACTCCATTACCGATTGCTCAGCAAATTATAAAGAGGATATCAAAGTTAATTATTAAACAACGACTCCGTACGATCAATCTAAAGGAACGTTGGAAGCGATTCTCCTTGTATCAAGTTCTCATACGTTTCCCGCTCCCTGACCACATGAAATCGGTCTCCCTTAACCATGACCTCTGCTACGCGTGGCCGCGAATTATAATTAGACGACATAGTAAATCCATAAGCGCCGGCGCTCATTAGCGCCAATAAGTCACCGGGGCCGCACTTCGGCAGCTTGCGGTCCCTGGCAAAAAAGTCGCCCGACTCACAGATCGGGCCTACCACATCAGCAACAAAGGGAGGCCTCTTGCTCTGTGTCACCGGCTGTATGGCATGGTATGCATCATACAGTGAAGGTCTTGCAAGGTCATTCATCGCCGCGTCCACAACAACGAACTTCTTTTTATCGCTCTTTTTGACATAAAGGCATTTGGTTACCAACGCGCCGGCATTCCCAACAATTACACGGCCGGGTTCCAATATAAGAGTAAAGGGAACTGCCCCCAACTCCTGGACAATTGACCTGGCGTAATCATCCGGATGTGGAGGAACCTCCTCGTTATAGGTTATTCCGAGGCCACCTCCAAGGTCGAGATATTGGATATGAATTCCCAGTTCTTCCAAGTCGGCTATAAGTCCTTTTACCTTGCGCAGGGCGTCTATAAACGGAGCCGTATCAGTCAATTGGGACCCGACATGGCAATCAATCCCTACGATATCTATGTTAGAAAGTTTTTGGGCTGCTTTATAGGTTGAAACGGCAGTCTCTTTGTTAATCCCGAATTTATTCTTTTTCATGCCGGTCGATATATACGGATGAGTTTTGGGATCCACATCAGGATTCACGCGAAGCGCGATCCGGGCTCTGGTGTTCAATCTTTCCGCACACCGGTTCACCGTCTCCAACTCCTGAAAAGACTCGATGTTAAACATTAAGATATTCGATTTAAGAGCATACTCGATTTCGTCTATCCGCTTCCCAACACCGGAATAGACTATCTTTTCCGGCAGAACACCCGCCTTTAATCCCCGGTACAGCTCTCCGCCTGATACAATATCCAATCCACCGCCTAACGTGGCAAAAAGGTTTAAAACCGCCAGGTTTGAATTTGCCTTTGCGGAAAAGCAGACTAAATGGGGGACCTCATTAAAGGCGCCATCAAATGCAGAGAAATGTCTGGTCAACGTAGCATGGCTGTACACGTAAAACGGTGTTCCCACCTCTTTGGCAATCTTTGAGATAGGAACATCTTCACAAAATATTTCATTGTCACGATACTCAAAATGATGCATAGTTCAGTTTCTTCCTATTAATAAAAAGTTTTTGATGAGCTTGTCTTGGTCTCATCATCTGTCATTTATCATCTATCATTGGGCATTTACCATTGAAAAAATGACAGATGACAAATGTGAAATGATCAATGATTAATGCGAGTCTTGTCAAGTGACCAATCAAGCGAATTGAAGACTTTTTACGAAATCATCAATGTTGATCAGGCTTTTTTACTCCTGAACGGAGACAATATTCGAATCGTTACTCTCCACCCCATCCTCTGAGATCACTATGACCTTGTAGACATAGCGATTTCCGGCCTCGATCGAATCCCAATAGATGACCTGTTTACCCTCTATACGAACGGTCTTTGAATCAGTGGTATCAATATCAAACACTTCTGTAAACCGGACCGGGCAGTCTGGACACGGATCTTCCGTAAGAGGCTCAACGGCCTTAAAGAGTCTAAAAAGATTCCCCTCTTCCGGAATCGTCCAGGAGAGTCTAATCCGTTCTTGTATAACTTCTCCCTTCAAATCCTTTACTGATTGCGGAACAATTGCTTTGGGCGGCACAGGCGGCCCCTTTTTCCCGCAAGCTATTCCTCCGAACAGGATGCAACATACCATAAGACGTAAAAATAGCTTCACTCTAATCCCGGTTCTTCTTCCGCGGCACTGATTGCTGCCAAAACATTTTCCTTGGCTGTACCACCTATCGATCTTCTCCGGTTGACCACAGACTCCAAAGAGAGGACCTCAAAAACATCTTCAGCAATTACCGGAGAGAATCTTCTCATTGCTTTTAGTGTCAATTCATGAAGCTCTTTTTTCTCATCCAGGCAGTAGCGAACTGCTTCACCAACAATCCGGTGTGCGTCTCGAAACCCCACTCCCTTGGTTACCAAATAATCGGCCAAGTCCGTTGCGTTCAGAAAGCCCCGGTTTGCCGCCTCATTCATTCGGTCTTGGTTGATCCCAAGTTTGGGAAGCAGTTTGCAGTAGACCATAAGACACCCCTTTATGGTATCTACGGTATCGAATAATGGTTCCTTGTCTTCCTGCATGTCCCGGTTATAGGCCAGGGGAAGAGATTTCATCATGGTCAACAAGGCCATCAGGCTGCCAAACACACGCCCTGCTTTCCCTCGTACCAGTTCGCAGACGTCCGGATTCTTTTTCTGCGGCATGATACTGCTTCCCGTAGAAAAGGCGTCCGGCATCTCTACAAAGGCAAATTCAGCGGAAGACCAGTATATCAACTCTTCGGAAAAACGGCTCAAGTGGACCATGCAAATTGAAGCTGAAGCAAGAAACTCTATAATGAAATCCCTGTCACTTACCGCGTCTAAACTGTTCCCCGTGACATTGGAAAAACCAAGAAGTTCCGCCGTATAGTTCATGTCAATTGGAAACGTAGTCCCGGCAAGGGCTGCGCTTCCCAGAGGAAGAACATCAATTCGCGCCAGCCCATCTTCAAACCGAGCGCTGTCCCGCTTAAACATTTCATAATAGGCCATAAAATAATGGGACAAAAGAATCGGCTGCGCCCGCTGCATGTGGGTGTAGCCGGGCATTACAACATCAATATATTTCTTGGAGAGCCCGACAATCTCTCGTCTAAGTGTAGTCAGATGGTGTAAAATCTCCTTACATTCATCCCGCAAATACATACGCGTGTCAAGGGCTACCTGATCGTTCCGGCTCCTTGCGGTATGGAGTTTTTTTGCCACATCTCCCAAGTCCGAAGCAAGACGGCTTTCAATGTTCATGTGAACGTCTTCCAGGGCATCGTCGAATTCAAACGCGCCCTGTTCTATCTCTTGCTTAATCTTGTTAAGCCCCTCGATTAGGGTATCAGCTTCTTTCTCCGTAATGATCGACTGCCTGGCAAGCATCTTACAATGGGCAATGCTTCCTTGAATATCATATGCATAAAGCCGGCTGTCTGTTTTTACAGAAGCAGTAAAGGCCTCTACACTCGTGTCAGTCGCTTCCTTAAATCTTCCGTCCCACAATTTAGCGGACATAAGAACCTCGTATACGAATTTAGAAATTTAGGGATTTAGGAATTAGAATGAATAGAATACCTTCAATTCCTTAATTCGCAATTCCTCAATTCCTAAATTTTTTCTTTATTTTTCATCATCGCCTGTATTCTAAGCCGCAGAGCATTTAAACGAATAAACCCTTCGGCATCCTTCTGTTGATAAACCTGGTCTTCCTCAAAAGTGGCAAAGTCGCTTCGGTAAAGAGATTGTTCAGACCTGCGCCCCACTACCCGGCAGTTACCCTTGTACAACTCCAGCCGAACAGTACCTGAGACTCTCTTTTGTGTAGCATCGATCATTGTCTGCAACATCTCCATCTCAGGCGAAAACCAGAAACCGTAATAGACCAGCTCAGAGTATTTGGGAATCAGCATATCACGAATATGCATAACTTCCCGATCCATAGTGATCGACTCCAATGCCATGTGCGCGGCCCTTAATATAGTCCCACCCGGGGTCTCATAAACGCCGCGTGACTTCATCCCCACAAACCGGTTTTCAACCAGGTCAAGCCGCCCTACCCCATGCTTCCCTCCCAGCCGGTTTAATTCAGCAAGGAGTTTTGCCGGCGAACGTTCCACATCATTGACAGCCGTTGGGTCCCCTTTTATAAAACTAATCGTAACTTCCTCCGGTTCATCAGGGGCATCCTGAGGCGAAACTGTAAGCTGGAACATAGACTCTGAGGGAGAGGTCCAGGGGTCCTCCAGTATACCCCCTTCATAGCTTATATGAAGGAGATTGGCGTCGGTGCTGTAGGGTTTCTTGGGAGTGACGGGAACCGATATTCCATGACTTTCAGCATACTCCATAAGGGCATGACGTGAGTTCAGCGTCCATTCACGCCAGGGAGCGATAATTGTTATATTAGGGTTCAAGGATAAATAGCTCAACTCAAAGCGTACCTGATCATTTCCCTTTCCGGTGGCTCCGTGACTAACGGCATCGGCTTCCTCGGCCTTGGCAATTTCGATCTGGCGTTTTGCGATCAAAGGCCTGGCAAGAGATGTCCCCAAGAGGTATTGCCCTTCATAGATCGCGTTGGCCCTAAAAGCCGGAAAGACATAATCCCTTACAAACTCTTCTTTAAGATCATCGATATATACCTTTTCAGCGCCGGTGTTGAAGGCCTTTTCCTCTATATAATCAAGCTCTTCTCCTTGACCTATGTCAGCAGAAAAGGTAATCACGGAACAGTCATACGTATCCTTAAGCCAGGCCAATATAACAGATGTATCAAGACCTCCTGAATAGGCCAGGACTACTTTTTTTATCTTACCTGCCACAAGACCTCCGTTATAATGTCGAAAAATCCGAATATCGAAATCCGAAACAAATCCTAAACTAAACTTAAATATCAAATGTTCAAAACGCTATTCAAACTTACGCAGTACAGTATTTATAACGAATAAGACACAATGTCCCGAATCATGTCGTTTCGGATTTTGTGTTTACTGCTCAACCATCAATCGCTCAAGTATTGCTTTATGCATATGGAGTTTGTTTTCAGCCTGGTCCCATACAACAGATCTGTGGCCTTCCAAAACTTCATTTGTGATCTCCTCATCACGGTGCGCGGGAAGACAGTGCATAATTAGTACGTCTTCTTTGGCTTTGGCGACCAGATTGTCATTGACCTGATAGGGCTGAAATATCTTTTTACGTGCCTCGTGTTCGCTCTCCTGTCCCATACTCGCCCAAACATCAGTATAAATAACATCTGCGTCCTCGACTGCTTCAAAAGGATCAGAAAGCAGCGAGATGGTCCCCTTCCCATGATCTATCGCATTTTGCAAAATGTCCTGGTTCGGTTCGTATCCTGCCGGCGTTGCAAGGACGAGATGCAGTCCTAAAATAGCAGCCGCATTGATCCACGAGTGGGCCACATTATTACCATCACCTACCCAGGCAATCTTGAGACCGGTCAGGGTTCCCTTCTTTTCCAAAATCGTCTGAAGATCACTCAATACCTGACATGGATGATATGTGTCTGTAAGCCCGTTAATGACCGGAATCGAAGCATTCAGCGCTAATTCTTCTAAAAGCTTCTGTGAATACGTCCTTATCACAATCCCGTCGAGGTATCTTGAAAGGACGCGAGCGGTGTCGGTAATCGGCTCATTACGGGCTAACTGTGTTTCTTTTGCGCTTAAAAAGGTGACTCCGCCCCCCAACTGAATCATCGCCACTTCAAAAGAGACCCGTGTCCTGGTAGAGGGTTTCTCAAAGATAATCCCAAGAGTCTTTCCCTCCAAAGGTCGATACAGTACACCCGAGGTATTGTTTTTATGAAATACCATGGCGCGCTCTATCAATTGCATAATCTCTTCAGGCTCCAGGTCCCAAAGCGTCAAAATATCCTTTTTCATAATTGATTTGTTATTTCATCTCCAGTGTTTCTATACGCTCGACAATCTTCAATCGACAATTCTACAGTATCCCGTCCAGTGCCTCTATAAGGCGATCAATAGGCCCTTTTTCCATAATCAACGGGGGAATAAAGCGCAGTACATTTCCATGGGCGCAATTGATCAAAAATCCTTTTTTCAGACATTCCTGTACGATCGGTGCACCATCACGATCAATCTCCGCACCGAGTAGCAGCCCTTTCCCACGGACATCCTTTATGCATTCATGATTGGCCTGCAATTGTAGTAAAGCGCCCTTAAAATAATCTCCTATCTCCTTGCAATGTGAGATAAGACCTTCTTCTAAAGCGTTTACCACCGCCAACGCCGCTGAGGAAACCAGTGGTGTCCCGCCAAAAGTAGATGCGTGCGAGCCAGGCGTAAAAGCGGCTGCCACATTCTCTTTGGCAAGCATGGCCCCCATTGGAAGTCCGTTAGCCAAAGCCTTGGCAATCGTCATGATATCCGGTTCGATTTTGTAGTGTTCATAACCAAACAAAGCGCCGGTCCGTCCCATCCCGGTCTGAACCTCATCAAGGACCAGCAAGACCCCTTTTTCATCACATAGTTTGCGAAGGGCGGAAAGATAGTCGTCTGCCGGCATCCGAATCCCGCCCTCGCCCTGGATAGGTTCCAGCATAACCGCGCAGGTCGTATCATCAATCGCATTTGACACCGCGTCAATATCGTTAAAAGGGACATAAGTGAACCCGGCCAACAAGGGATCGAATCCCCCATGGATTTTTGATTGCCCTGTGGCAGTGAGTGTTGCCATGGTCCTTCCGTGAAATGAGCCCTTCATAGTAATAATTTTGAATCGTTCGGGAGCCCCGCTATCCTTAAAAAACTTGCGAGTTAATTTGATGGCCGCCTCATTCGCCTCTGCCCCGCTGTTGGCAAAAAAGACTTTATCCGCGAAGGAATGGTTCACCAGCCACTCTGCCAATTCTGTCTGAGGCTCGGTATAATAGAGGTTTGACACATGGACTAATTTTTTGGCCTGAGTACACACAGCCTGTGCAATACCCGGATGCGCATGACCCAGGTTGCAAACCGCAATACCTGCAACAAAGTCTATGTATTCATTCCCCTCTGCGTCCCAGAGAGTGTATCCCTTACCGCGCACTAAAACTATTGGAATGCGTGCATAAGTATGCGCGATTACACGGTCTGATCTTTCCATTAAAGATTTCATGGTACGATTTCCGTCCCTATCCCCTTATCAGTGAATATCTCGAGCAAGACCGCATGGGGTATACGTCCGTCGATGACATGCACCTTTTCCACGCCTTTTTCAATTGCCTCCCGGCTGCATTTTACCTTTGGGATCATTCCGTCTGAGACCACGTTATCCTTGAGCATCTTCGTAAGTCCTTTTAAATTAACCGACGAAACAACATCACCTGAAGAATCTTTGATCCCTTCGACATCGGTCAAAAGAATCAACTTGACCGCCTTTAGCGCCGTGGCTATTTTACCGGCCACCCAATCCGCATTGATGTTGTATGTCTCTCCTGACTCTCCGACACCAATCGGCGCAATCACCGGGATAAAGTCATCCGCCTTCAAGGTATTGATAATTTCCGCATTAATGGCCACCACTTCGCCAACCATACCGATATCAATAATTTCCGGGGGCTCGTTCTCCACGGGGGTCCTGATCACGTGAAGCTTTTTAGCTAAAATCAACCCACCATCTTTGCCGCTCAGACCAACCGCCTTTCCACCTTGTCTATTGATCTGCGCTACTATTGATTTATTTACTTTTCCGCCCAGGACCATTTCTACAACATCCATGGTCGGTTCATCTGTAACCCGCATCCCCTCAACAAAAGAAGTGCCGATACCCATTTTATCTAAAACAATCCCGATCTGCGGTCCTCCGCCGTGGACTACCACGGGATTTAATCCGATATATTTCATCAGGGTGACATCTCTGGCAAAGTCTTCCTTGAGTCGATCTTCCACCATGGCGTGGCCGCCATATTTTATGACAATCGTCTTGCCATAAAAACGACGGATATACGGAAGAGATTCTATCAGAACATCTGCTATGGAATAGTTGCTCTTCATCACTACAATATATACCTGCTCAAGTCCTCGTCCTCTTTTATATCCTTGAGCATTTCATCTACGTAATCGGCATCAATGACTATCTCTCTCCCTTTTGCAAGATCCGACGCTTCAAAGAGAATATCATCCAACAATCTTTCCACCACTGTATGGAGTCGCCGTGCTCCTATATTTTCCGTACGCATGTTTACTTCCGCGGCAATATCTGCAATGGCCTCTATGGCTCCGTCTTGAAAACTAAGTGGGACACCTTCTGTAGCAAGAAGTGCTTTGTACTGGGTAATCAGCGCATTTTTCGGTTCAGTTAATATCTTTATAAATTCGTCCTTGCCGAGTGAATTGAGTTCCACCCGAATCGGAAACCTTCCCTGCAGTTCCGGAATCATGTCAGAGGGTTTACTCATATGAAACGCCCCTGACGCGATAAAGAGTATATGATCTGTCTTAACCATCCCGTACTTTGTATTCACCGTGCACCCTTCCACTACCGGCAACAGATCTCTTTGCACTCCTTCTCTGGAGACATCCGGCCCATGTCCTCCTTGTCTTGCACTCACCTTATCAATCTCGTCTAAGAAAATGATCCCTGTCTGTTCCGTTCTCGTAATAGCTCTCTTGACTACCGCGTCCATATCGATAAGACGCTGGGCCTCCTCCTGAGCTAAAATTTCAAGGGCCTCCGGCACTTTTATCTTCCGTTTTTTTGTCTTTTTTGGAAAAAGTCCTCCGAACATATCCTTTACATTAACATCCATCTCCTCAAGCCCAACGCTTGAGAATATCTCCACCACAGGTGCGACACGGTCCGCAACCTCCAGATCCACATACCTACCGTCCAATTTCCCCTCCCGAAGAAGTAAACGCAATTTTTCACGGGTAGAACTATCAGGAGCCTGCTCCTCTTTTTTTACGAGTTCGAGGGTCTTTTCAGGAGGTTCCACTTCTTCGATCGGTTCTTTTTCCTTTCGGGGCGGAAGCAAGATGTCCAACAACCGTTCTTCGGCAATTTTTTGGGCTTTTACCTTCACCCTTTCCTGTTCTTCCGCCTTTGTCATGTTAACCGCAAGTTCGGTAAGGTCCCGAATCATCGACTCTACATCACGGCCCACATATCCCACCTCAGTAAATTTGGACGCCTCTATTTTAAGAAAAGGAGACTCGGCCAATTTTGCAAGGCGTCTTGCTATCTCTGTCTTTCCCACTCCGGTTGGTCCAATCATAATAATATTCTTTGGAGCGATTTCATCTCGCAGATCTTCAGGCACCTGCTGCCGGCGCCAACGGTTTCTCAACGCAATCGCTACGGATCTCTTGGCATCTTTCTGACCAATTATATATTTATCCAATTCGGAAACGATCTCCCGTGGTGTCAAATTTTGCATATACTTTAACATTCCTCCAGCAGTATTTAACCTAAATTGAGCGATTTTTGACTCGATCTGCACCAATCTCTTCCTCAAAAATCGCTCAACTTAGGTTTAAATTTTAAATTTAAACTTGATATGATAGGTTTGAACAGGTAAAAAAGTCAAGTAAAAAGGGATTCCTATGGACAACCTCTAAAGGACAACGGACAAGCAAAGAAAATGTTCACCAACTTTCTCTACTTTATCATAGTTATTCTTATATATACCACCTATCTCCCCCCGGAAAAGACTTATCTTGGGGGGGCTGAAACAGTAGAGGGTTTTCTCTTTAATCTGTTTTTGTTCATAGCTATCAATTACCGTAGATACAACGCCTTAACTCGAAAAGGATTGGAGCAGCCGGATAGTTCAGCGCTCCAACACCGCTACGATCTTCTCTTTACCCAACATGCCATCTTGGCAATCGCACTGTTTGCGGTAAATATCTATGTCTTGAATCTCAAAATCTTTTTAATCCGAATTCCGATATTTGCCCAAATTCCAACCCTGGCCGCTGTTTGCTTCCTACTCCTCTTTATAGGCTACTTAGCCATTATCTGGTGGTTTGCTTATGAGCCGTACCACGTGCTGTTTCGGACCGAACTGACCAGGCGTGCGTTTGTAACTTCCCATATATCTTTCAATATCCCGATCGTCATACCATGGATATTGATTTCGTCGGTCTCCGATATCATAGGGCATCTCCCTTTTGAGACACCCCAAAAGTTATTATCCGCCCCGGAGGGACAAGTTATTCTGTTTTCCTTATTCCTGGGGGCAATGGCCGTGTATACACCGGCTTTGGTACAATTTTTCTGGAAATGTCGTCCTCTAAAAGGCCCGGTCAGAAATCGTATTGAAGCGCTTTGCGAAAAAGCCGGTTTTACGGCGCGTAACATTATGATATGGCCCGTGTTTGAAGGGAAGATGCTGACTGCGGGGGTAATGGGTATAATAAAACGTTTTCGATACATTTTGATAACCAAGGGTCTTATCTCTGTATTGACCGACGAAGAACTTGATGCCGTAATAGCACATGAGATAGGTCATATTAAGAAAAAACACCTCCTGTTTTACCTGGCCTTTCTTGTCGGCTACATGATCCTTTCCTATGCATCATTTGATGTGATACTTTATCTCCTTTTATCCAGCGATTGGCTATATACGCTGCCAAAAACAATTCGAATTGAAGAATCCACTCTTGTGTCGATATTCTTTACCCTCTCTCTCGCATTACTCCTTTTGATTTACTTCCGTTTTCTGTTTGGATACTTTATGCGTAATTGCGAACGACAGGCCGATCTGTATGCCTTTACTCTTCAGGGTCACCCATGGGCGCTGATCCGCTCCCTTGAAAAGATCTCCTTTTATACCGGTACTGCCAAGGATACCCCAAGCTGGCATCATTTCAGTATTCAAGAGAGGATTGATTATTTAAAGAAATGTGCCGCTGATAATCGATGGATTACACGACATGACCGTAAGCTCCGGAAAAGCATAATCTTCTTTTTCTGCGGATTATTAGTGGCGGGCTATTTTGGGTATGCGCTGAATTTCGGAGCCATGGGAAAAACTCTCAACGGACACTTCATAGAAACAGCAGTAAACCGTAAGCTCGAGCAAGACCCTAACAATCCTCATCTCTACCTGACGCTCGGGTCACTCTACCATGAGAAAAAAGAATATGAAAAAGCGATACATTCCTATGAAAAGACTTTGCAAATAGCCCCAGACCACCCCGAGGCGCTCAACAATCTCGCATGGCTCTATGCCACCTGTGAAGACGTTGAAAAAAGAGATTACTCCAAGGCGCTAACTTACTCAATACAAGCGGCAAATTTAAAACAGACCCCTTATATCCTCGATACACTGGCTGAAAGTTATTATGTAAACGGGTTATACAAACTGGCTATTGAGGCAGAAAAACGAGCGCTGGCAATGGATCCCGGCAACAGAAAATATTATAAGGAACAATTGAAGAAGTTTGAAAAAGGATTAAGGAATTGAGGAATTAAAAAAGAGATTCATCCTTCAATTCGGAATTCCTCAATTCCTTAATTCCTATAATCAGTGTCGATCCAGAAATGGTAGATTTTGTCATAAGACAAGGCCGCACAAAGGTTTTTCCCGGAGGCGTAGCAGCGCTACGTCGAGGATAGAAACCCGCGGAGAACGCAGTATTGGGGCAAAATATGCCGTTTCTGGATCGACACTATTTTATGCAGACCTTCCTTACCTGCAACAGATCAGTATGGCCTGTAAAGATCTTTTCAATGCCGTCTTGTTTTAGAGTTGTCATGCCGTCGGCGATGGCCTGCTCACGAATCGTTTCCATCGTGGCCTTTTCCTGAATCAACTTTTTCATGGGATCGGTCCCCATCAGCAGTTCATGTATCCCCATCCGTCCCCTGTAGCCGGTATTATTGCATTTGTCACATCCCTTGGGTTTCTGTAGTTTTATGTAACTGGAATGGGGCATATTGACATTCTTATGGAATGCGTCTTCACCGTATTCACGAACTAATTCGTCATACTCTTCTTTTGAAGGGTTGTATGCTTTCTTACAATCCGGACAAAGGGTTCTCACCAAACGCTGGGCTAAAATCCCAAGAATGGCATCGGCAAAATTAAAGGGGTCCATACCCATATCAAGAAGTCTTGTTATGCTTTCAGGGGCGCTGTTGGTATGAAGCGTGGAGAATACAAGGTGTCCTGTTAAGGATGCTTCTATACCAATGTGGGTTGTCTCTTTGTCCCTCATCTCACCAACCATTATAACGTCCGGGTCGGCCCTTAAAAAGGCCCTCATGGCAGCCGCGAAATCAAACCCTATCTTTGGCTGAACCTGCACCTGTCTTAATCCTACCTGCGTGATCTCCACGGGGTCTTCTGCCGTCCATATCTTAAGATCAGGTTTGTTGATGTACCCCAACGCGGAATGAAGCGTAGTCGTCTTTCCGGAACCGGTCGGTCCGCATACAAAAACAATACCATATGGTTTGGTTACAACACTGATGAAGTTGTTATAGTTTGTTTTGGAAAACCCCATCTTATCCAGCGGAAGCGGCTCTCCCGCGGCTAAAATACGCATCACCACATCTTCAAGTCCACCGGCAGTGGGGACAGTTGCCACACGGAGTTCGATATCTTTGCCGCCATATTTTTTGAACTTTATTTTTCCGTCCTGGGGCTTGCGACGCTCGGCAATATCAAGGTCAGACATGATCTTGATGCGAGAAACAATAGCATTTCGGTAATTGTAAGGAACTGTTTGATACACCATACAGGCGCCATCTACTCGAAATCTGATTTCTGTATTCTTTTTGCCCGGATACGGTTCAATGTGAATATCCGAAGCGGCACGGGCATACGCGTCAAGAACAACTTTGTTTACTAACTGGACAATGGCGCTGTCTTGCTCTGATATCGCCTCTTCCGCCTCTTCTATTGACTCTTCATCTGACTCTAACTTTACGAGGAGTTCGTCAATGGATCCTTGGTCCATTGACCCACTAGAAAAAAACAGTCTGATATATTTCTGTATATCATCTGCAAGAGCGACATGAAACATAAGCCGTTGTACTACTGGAAAAAGCGATTTTATCGTATCAATCTTTTGGAGATGATAGGGATTGTCGATGGCGATAATTACAGTATTGTCTTCCTTGCGTAAGGGTACCCAATTGTTGTTTCGCAAAAAGTTAACCTTCATATTTGCCAAAAGCTCTCCGGGAATCGGAGTACGATCATTGTAATCTTCAAATGGGACCTTATAGAAATGACTGAGCGATTTGCCAATGTCCGATTTGGAAACCTTGTAATCCTTCATTAAAACTTTCTCTATGTCACTTTTTAATTTCCGGGCATCTGCAATAGCTTTGGAGAGTTCTTTTCCCGTAATAAGATGATTTTGCAGGAGATAATCGAACTTATTCGGGCGTGACTTGGCCATCCGCTTCTGATTAAAAATAGCGATCCCGACGGTCTTGCCCATATCCAGTAATGACTCGGCATCCTTTTGGCTGAATGGAATATCTGACTCGCCTTTTTTATTAATCGCCTGGATGACACCAAGGATATATTGGTTGTGTAATATGGGGACTGCGAGGACCTGTTTTGTACGGTAACCGGTCTTTTGATCCCACGTATGGTCAAACTGCAAATTGGGGTCAACAGAGGAAAGCTCTTTTTTGTCATAGGCGCTTTTAATATTGATCACTTTATTATAAGCGGCCGCATAGCCTGAAATACTGGACGCTGAAATCGGAACCCGTATTTCATTTACCTCATCTCCGGACATTACCCGGGACATTAGTTCTTTTTTGGCGCCATCTACTACATATATGGTCAAACGATCAGCACCAAAAAGATCCAGCATATCATTCTTGATATCGAGCAATATTTCATCAATGTTCTTAGCTGCATGGATTTTATTGGTTATCTCCTGACACCTTTTACTGTATTCTATCTCACGCTTTAGTGCCGAGACCTCGGATTCCTGACCTGGTTTAGTCTCTACTTTTTTGGAGAAATCTACAACCGACATATCTAACTCTTATCCTTCTTGTAAAAAAGGAGATAATTTTTTTTTATACCCACGCCTATAAGCATAACAGACAGAATATACAGCGCAATCTGTCTAAAGGTTAGACCCTCGGCAATCGGAAAGACTATGTGGGTTTTGATAATAACAGCAATCCCCATCATAATTAACAGAAGACCCCAAACCAACTGAATGATCTTATTATGTTTCATGATATGATCTTATAGACTCTTCGGTCAAAAATTAAAAAAATGTAATGGTCCGTTTAGGAATTGGAAAGCTGACGATTGCCGGTTGTCGATTGAAAATTAGCGGAAGACTGCTCAATAGTCAATCTTCAACAGTAAATAGTCAATCCTTAATTTCCTTTGCTCCGTGATCCGGATGTTCTCTCCAACGCCTGGCAGCAACAATCATAGCAAAAAACAGAGTAACTATTACCCAATCCCTTCCTATAAGGACAATCGCCAGCCACGGATATCCTTCGTAAGGAGTGGACAATTCTTTAATTAAACTGTTTATAAATATCACTGCCAGGGCAACAGGGATTACGAATTTAACCGTCCAGTCCCAAACAGCATGCAACCTTAATAGACAAAATTTATTAAGATATTCTCGCAACTTATACGCCTTATAAATCCAGGCGATTAAAACACACTCTAAAATCCCTCCTAAGACTAATCCATACTGCGTCAGAAAGTGGTCAACAATATCTATCCAGAAAAGCCCCCCTTGCGTGGTAAATATTATACTTCCCATGAATCCTGTAACAGCAAGAACAGAGGCGACTATCTTTCGAGGATAATGAAATTTATCAATGATTCCGGAAGTAAAAGCCTCTAAAATAGAAACCGAAGAAGATATGCCCGCAATTACCAGGCAAGCAAAAAAAAGGGCTCCGAAGAATTTAGAAAAAGCAGGCAGCATCCCTATCGCCTTCGGAAAAACAACAAACGCCAGACCAATCGATTTATCCACTACTTGATCGATAGGTAGTGAAAGTTTATTAGACATATAGCCTAACACGGAAAACACGCCCAGCCCCGCTATTAAGGAAAAACAACTGTTAGCAACGCAAATTGTTATGGAATCCTTCACTATCTGACTTTTTTTAGGAAGATAGGACGCATACGCAACCATAATTCCAAAACCTATACTTAAGGTAAAAAATATTTGGGCAACAGCATCTATCCATACCCTGACATCTTTTAATCTTTCAAAATCGGGCGTTAGGTAAACACTTAGGCCCTGGACTGCTCCCGGCAGGCTTATACTACATCCCACAAGAATGAGAATGAGTATAAACAACAGGGGCATGAACAATTTGTTCGCTTTCTCTAAGCCTTTCTCCACCCCTCTAAATACGATAAGCCAGTTCAAAAACCACACTATGCCCAGAGAAAAAAGGACAGGAGACCTGACATTGCCGACTTCAAAAGGGCCTTTACTTATCATTAAAAAATTGTTAAAAAAAAACTTATTGGGGTCGGCGCCCCACTCCAGCCCGAACGAAAAGAAAAGATAATTAAAACACCAGGCAATAATCACTGAATAGTAAAGGACCACCCCAAACATCACAAATATAATTTGCCACCAGCCCAACCACTCCCAACGACTATTTACCCCGGCAAAACTGGCCGGGGCGGAACCTCTCATCTTATGTCCCAGACCAATCTCTAAAATCATAAAAGGGATGCCTACGATAACAAGAGCCAAAACATAAGGAATGAGAAAGGCTCCTCCGCCATTTTTATAGCAGAGGTAAGGGAATCTCCAGATATTTCCCAAGCCGATTGCCGAACCGATAGCAGCAAGCAAAAAACCAATGTGCGTCTTCCATTGAGGACGGTGGTGAGGGAGAACTTCTTTTTCCATAATAATGTTCATACATAAGCTAACAATCAGTGTCAACTTTTTTTACATTGGCGCGTCATGCACTTGTATGGTAAAAGATAAATATGGATCTGTTTACTCATACCGCAAAAACCGCTACCAGCGCTCACCGCCCTTTGGCAGACCGGATGCGTCCAAAAATCCTTGATACTTTTGTGGGGCAACCCCATATCCTGGGAGGTGACGGCCTGATCCGCCGGGCGATTCAAGAGGACAAACTCTTTTCTATGATCTTATGGGGGCCTCCTGGATGCGGCAAGACCACACTTGCCATGATTATCGCTGATGAAACCAATGCGCATTTTGTCTCTTTTTCAGCAGTACTATCCGGCGTAAAAGAGATACGCGCGGTCATTGAAGAAGCAAAAAAACAGCTCAACCTCTACCAACGGCGTACCATTGTTTTTGTGGATGAGATTCACCGTTTTAATAAAGCCCAACAAGACGCCTTTCTCCACCACGTGGAAAGCGGCCTTATCACGCTCATAGGCGCAACCACTGAAAATCCTTCTTTTGAGGTAATCCCTCCTCTTCTTTCCCGGGCGCGTGTAGTTGTTCTGCAACCATTTACCGACGAAGATCTGATCACTATCTTAACAGGTGCCATTAACGACACTGAGAACGGCCTGGGGAATCTTTCTCTTTCCATAGATGATGATATATTATCCTACCTTGCGAGGATGGCTGATGGTGATGCGCGCACAGCATTGAACAATCTGGAAGTAATTGTCGATTTTGTTCAACCGGATAGCGCTGGAATGAAAAAGATCGATCTGGGGACCGCGGAAAAAGCCCTTCAAAAAAAGGCCCTCCGGTATGACAAAGGGGGAGAAGAACATTACAACCTGATTTCTGCCTTCCATAAAAGCCTTCGAGGAAGCGATCCTGACGCGGCCCTTTATTGGATGGGAAGAATGCTTGAGGCAGGAGAAGATCCACTGTACATTGCGCGGCGTATGGTGAGGTTCGCATCTGAAGATATAGGGAATGCCGATCCGCAGGCGCTTCCTATTGCGGTCTCCGCCATGGAGGCTTTCAGGTTTATCGGACTCCCTGAAGGGGAACTTGCCTTGGCCCAGGCCGCGGTCTATCTCGCCACAGCGCCAAAGAGCAATTCACTTTACATTGCTTATGGAGACGTTAAAAAAACGATAAAAGAGACCGGCACACTCCCTGCTCCTCTCCATATACGGAACGCACCGACAAAATTAATGAGGGACATAGGTTATGGCAGGGGCTATCAATACGCCCATAACTTTAAAAATGCGTACGTGCCACAAGATTATTTGCCTGAAGATTTAAAAGGACTTATTTTTTACAAACCCACGGAAAGAGGATTTGAAAAAACCATTAAAGAAAGGCTGGAAAAGTGGCGAACTATTAAGAAAAAAGGTGATGTTTCTTGATGACTTCGTAAAAAGTCAATTTTGTTCACTTCATCAACTCTTAACAGCTTCACAAAAAGGGGCCGGCAGTGCAAGAAACAGAAGTATATCCCTACTCGTTAAAATCCGTACTGCAACAGAATCAGTTTGAGAACATACTCGATTCCAATATATTTTCTGCCTATATCTCACGCGAACTCACCATACCAAGAATTGACGACCCTCGTAGGACTCAAACTTCTAAGAAGGGGATTGCACGACATCCAGGGTATGTAAAATCCATCCAAATAAACCAAATCTTCAACTACATAGGCTTTATCAAACGGGCTGACAACAAACGATATAAAGAATATCTCCCTGTGTTGTTTCGAGAATTAAACCAATTCCTCAAGGTGTTGGAGGAGATTGTTTTTACACTTGACGTAACAATATCTAAAGAAATCTATGAGGAACAAAAAAATGGGCTGGAAAATTTTCTTGCCTCTTACAATAGACAGCCACATCACGGAATAGAATGGATTGAAAAAATTTGGAAACAGCAGAAAATTTATCTTGAAAATATCGATATGTTGATAGAAACTCTAAAAGTTAGCGGACGGGTTTTCGACTTTAGTGAAGACTCCTTATATCAATCAATTGTGACATCTTGTAAAAAATCTTTTAACAACAATAGTTCGGAAGATCCTGTTGACAATGATTTAAATTTTATAGCAAATTGTTGCTTAAAGGCCGCACGGGATAATGAGCCAAAAACCATATGGTCTGGAGATACGCATGTTAACAGAACATTAAAACTCCTTTATAATAAATCTGACCTTAAAAAAGAATTCCCTCAAATCTACCTACGTGCAAGCTATGACCCTCTTAACTATACCCAGTTGTTCCCTTGAGGCATCTTCAAAACTTTTTACGAAGCCATCTTAATTGACGAGTGTGAAGGATCGTATTGATTTGGATCGGGGGGTTGCGAAAACTAAAGGACAAACAAGATCAGGTATACTTCCCATTGAACAACCAGAGCAAAAGGAATCGCAAACACTATAAATAGGATTTTTGCGCGAACTTTGGTTTTAAACAAGTATGCATTTTTATAAAATAAAAGGATTATGACAGATGCGCAGGTCAATAAATATTTCGCCCCGAAAAATTGAAGAGGACCATGATTGAGGAAATAAGCCATTATTGGGTTGACCTCTCTTGCTCCATGGTCGGTCAAGTGCAGTGTAAGAAGAGCATCTAATATACTCAGCGCAATAATGATGAGAATTGCCGCAAGCGTTCTGCCGCTATGTCTATCAATTTTGTAAAACCTTTTTCTGTCTTCCACCCTTCTCGGCGCTGTACGCCTCCCGGCCAGCCAATACTTGCTAAAGATAGGCATTTTGCCTTTCCGACGATCAAGGCCGGAGCGTCTTATAAGATTCTGTGAATTGTCGGCAAAAAAATTCATTGTAAATATGCAAAAAGATTCCAGAGGAGGCGGTTTCAAAACGTACTCTAAAGTTATGATTTTTACGAATACATCATACCTCTGGCAAAAAGTGCGCCAAATTTCATGTTGGGGGATTTTGTCTCTATTTTGAAGGAGTTAGTTCAAAAGTGAGGAAAAAGGATATCACAAATGAGCAAGGAATTACCATTTAGGAGTGGAAGAAGTTTTCACTTTTATGCAATAATTTACACACTACTTTGAGACCTTTGCCCGCCACGGCTTATGGGCTTCATAGTACCTTAGGCGCTCTATATATTCAGCGAGCACTTCTGCATTGTCTTCCTTCTTGAACAAATTAATAACTCGTTCCTGGGTGGCAATCGCATCTTCGAATTTGCCCGCCTCGGCATAGGCCGCAGCCAATGTATCCAATTGATAAACATCCGGATTAAGTTCTACCGCTTTTAGCGCCAGCTCAACGGCCTTGGCGCCGTTCCTATACTTGCCGTCCGGACACGTTGCCAGGAGCCAGGCTTTGTTGTTATAGGCAACCACGAAACGTGGATCTGCTGCCAGCGCTCGATCGTAATCAGCTATGGCCTGAGCATAGTCACCTTTCTTGCCCCGCGCGTCTCCACGGTTGTTATAAGCGGCAGAGAAACGTGGGTCTATTTCCAAAGCCTTGTCATAATCGGCTATGGCGCGGTCAGGATCGCCCTTCATGTACCAAACATTCCCTCTGTTGTAGTACGCCCCGGCGAAATGTGGGTATAATTCCAGCGCCTTGTTATAATCGGCCATGGCGCGGTCAGGATCGCCTTTGATATCCCAGACAACACCTCGGTTGTTGTAGGGGTCGGAAAAACGCGGGTCTATCTCTATGGCCTTGCTGTAATCAGCTATGGCGCAGTCATAGTCGCCTTTGGTATCCCAGGCAAGACCTCGGTTGTTGTAGACATCGGCGAAATTAGGGTTTATTTCTATGGCCCGGTTGTAATCGGCTATGGCGCGGTCAGGATCACCGTTTTCATACCAGTCGTTCCCTCGGAGAAACCAATCCAAAGCGCTTAACTGTGTTTCCGGCTGCCCATGTACGGACTGATCGGTACGCGGATGACACCCGTTAAACAGCAGACAAAAAGCTGCCAGGAACAAAGTAGAAACAATAAAAATTCTTCTCATCTCATATCACCTCGTGTTTTTTATTACTCGGGGCATAAAATTGTTTACCCCCCCTTAGTAAAGGGGGATGCGGAATTGGATACATCATAGAAATGTAAACTGTTTCATGTTCTCAAAAGAACTATCGGAAATCATGCAAGAGGTAAAGATAATTTTTCACCATCTCTTCTGTGCTCTTGAAATTCTGTAATCTCCTGATAGACTTTATTTTATTAGAATACAAATCAGCCGACTATTTTGATGAGAGATCACTTATTACAAAAAGAGGACTTAACCAGCAGACTTCGTTGGTTAATGTTTTTCAGGGTTGCGATCGTTACCTTTTTATTCGGGATCGCGGCCTTTATCCAGATCAAAGGAACAGAATCATTACCCGCGCCATCTCTCACTTCGGTATATTTTATTATAACGACCACTTATTTTCTTTCATTCCTATACCTTATCCTCCTAAAAAGAATTAAAAGCCTCAAGATCAATGTATACATTCAGGCCATCTGCGACGTTACATTGATAACAGTGCTTGTGCATGCAACGGGCGGTATTGAAAGTGTCTATTCTGTCTTATATCCGCTGGTCATCATCTATTCGGCGCTGTTTCTCGCGAAAAAGGGAGGCATCGTTTTAGCCTCTGCCAGCAGCCTGCTCTATGGCTTGTTGCTTGATTTAGAATACTATGGGATTATTCACCCAATATATAGTCCCTCCTGGGAGTACGATTTTAGCGCGGGGGATGTCCTGTCGAGGATATTTATCCATATCGTATCTTTTTACATTGTCGCATTTTTAGTAAGCTTTGTCGCCGAACAGGAAAAAAGCGCCAGATCGCTCTTGGCAGAGAAAGAAAGTGAATTTTATCAACTCGACCTGCTGCACAGAAGCATTATTGAATCTGTAAGCGCGGGAATCATAACGATCAATCTACAAAGAAATATAAAATCCTTTAATAAGGCGGCGGAAGAAATTACCGGGTTATTGTTTTCAGAGGTTACGGGCAAAAGAATAGATAAGGTTTTTCCGGGTTTTTCCGAAATACTGGATAAGATAAAAGACCAAAAAAGTGAAAAGGAGGCAATAAGCAGGGCTGAAATAATAGTTCCGGGAGAAAGTGATAAAAGCATTGTATTAGGCTTTTCCGTTTCACCACTTATCAATAGCAAAAAGGAAGAAATTGGTGAGATAGTGATTTTTCAGGATTTGACTGCAACCAAAGAGATGGAAAAAGAGGTTGAAAAAAGCAAAAGACTTGCTCTTATCGGTGAGATGGCGGCAGGTCTCGCCCATGAAGTAAGAAATCCTCTGGCAGCGCTATGCGGGTCGATCCAGATGCTTCAAAAAAATCTTACGCTGGACGCAACCAATGAGAGACTCATGCAGATTGTCCTTAGAGGGAGGGATCAACTTGAAAATCTCGTAAAAAACTTTCTCCTTTTAGCGCGTCCCAACCTGAGTGATCGCGAGGAGATCAACATCAAGAATATAATAGACGATGTAATAGAATCTCTTCGCAATGGCCCTGATTGGCATGAAAATATCAAAGTGGTTATTAAGTTATGTAACCCGGCCGACATTTACGGAAACAAAACAGAGATGCAGCAGATGTTCTGGAACCTTGTCTTGAATGCCGTCCAGTCGATGCCGGACGGCGGCAGCTTGAAAATAGAGACCAAATTAATTGACGATGGAATGCGTTGGCTTGAGATCAAAATAAGCGACAGCGGCTATGGCATCAAAGAAGAGGACCACGGAAAAGTGGTCGAGCCTTTTTATACCACAAAGGAGAGAGGAACAGGGCTTGGACTCGCAATTGTAAGCAGGATTATAGAGAGTCATGGGGGGAGAATTAAGATAGAGAGTGAATTGGGAAAAGGGATGAGCTGTATAGTCTTGTTGCCGAGAAGAAGAAATCGTTAGGGACAGGGTAAGGAGTAGGGTTCACGGAGTAATGGAGTATTGGAGTGTTGGAGTAGTGGAGTAGTAGAGTAATGGAGTGTTGGAGTAGTGGAGTAGTGGAGTAGTGGAGTATTGTAATATGCGAAAGAATAAGGAATAGCACGTGATTCACTTGGTGAAATGGATCAATCACTTGATTGCAAAAGACAGTAAGGCGAAATATGGAAGCGAATAATCCAATACCTCAACATTCCAGTACTCCAATACTCCAACACCGAAGGATATTACATGGCTGAAATTCTTGTCATAGACGACGACAGGGGGATGCGGGAATTCCTCGAAATTATGTTGACCCAGGAAGGGTACCGGGTTCAGTGCGCAGGCGAAGGGAAAGAGGCGCTGAGCCTTTGCAAAAAGCATGAATTTGACCTGGTCATTACTGATTTAAAGATGCCA
>JBDRFJ010000202.1:0-15112 GCA_043818915.1 Pseudomonadota bacterium
GGAGGACGAGGTTTCCTCTGGCGCCTGGTTTACTCACCACATCACAACCGAACTGCTTTTTAACACTCCTCATGATCAAATGTGGGAAGAAGCCTTCCGATCAATGGGAGTAGATCCGTTGATGTTGCATGGTTCCCAGACCATTCAGTGAAGCTGGTTGCTCGTTGCTGGTTGCTGGTTGCTGGTTGCTCGTTGCTGGTTACTCGTTGCTCGTTACTGGTTGCTGATTTCTCGTTCAAGAGGTATATAAGGTGAAAGCTAAGAGTTATCGTGACTTGGAGATTTATCAAATATCATATGAACTGGCAATGGAGATACATCATATGTCTTTAAGTTTGCCGAAATATGAACTCTATGAGGAGGGAAGCCAGATAAGAAAATCCTCAAAAGGGGTTTGCTCCTGTATTGTAGAGGGCTATGGCAGGAAAAAATACAAGAATGATTTTGTCAGATTTTTGGTTTATGCCCAGGCATCGTGCGATGAAACCGGAGTGCATCTGGATTTTGTTCATGGTGCAGGACACATTAATGGCGTTGTCTATGAAACACTGAAAGAAAAAAATGATAAGCTGGGTAAAAAAATTAACAAATTCATTCAATATGTGGAAACACAATGGCAATAGCCAACAACCAGCAACGAGTAACCAGCAACGAGCAACCAGCAACGAGTAACCAGCAACGAGCAACGAGCAACGAGTAACCAGCAACGAGTAACCAGCAACGAGTAACCAGCAACGAGCAACCAGCAACGAGTAACCAGCAACGAGTAACCAGCAACCCGCAACTCACCTTGTTCTATGGCGCAAAAACGGGATATGGAATAGCAGAATCATACCGGGGATCGACGCCAGAAAACTCAGCCCGAAAAAGAGGACATAACCGAGCGAGGCGGCCAAAAAACCGCTTACGACCCCCATCAATGTTCCGCAGACACTCATGAGCCCGGAGACTATGGCAAAATGTGATGCCTTGTATTCTTTCTTGCAGGTTCGCATAAGAAAGGTGACAAACACCGCTGTCCCTAATCCTCCGGCCAGCTGGTCTATAGCGTGAACAACCCCAACCATTCCTATATTGGCGGCGCCGAGTTCCGGATGCCCGACAAGATGGCTGAATTTATACGCCATCCCCATGTAGACCACATTGGTCAGATTCTGGGCAAGTGTTATGGGCCAGATAGTTTTTATAAGATCATAGCGCGAGATCAGCCATCCGCCCGCGATGGTTCCGGTAATTGAACACAGGGTCCCTATAGTTCCGGAAATGATACCGAATTCGAATTTTGTAATTCCTATATCGAGAATAAAAGGGGTAGACATGGATGACAGGAGCGATTCCCCTGCCCTATAAAGTATGACAAATAAAAGAACCTGCGTGATCTTTGGTTGATCAAGGAAAGATATAAACGCGTTTCCAACTATAGAGTCTGATTGTTCAAGCCTTCTTTTAATCGGTTTAAAAGCAATAAGCAGAGATGTAATAAGGAGTAAAAGGGAAAGTCCTATCCAATCCGGGGTAGACATTCGGCTGAGATACGGCCTGATGGGTGCGGTTGTTGTTTTGAAGAGGTCTGATTCGATCAGGGCTCTGGCTGTGAAAAAAAGGAAAACAGCGCTTGCTATAATAAGGATGTTTTTTCTGCTCGATATGCTGCGCCATATGTTTGATATAGGCCGGGTTTCGATTTCGACTCTGGGCAGAGATGTATGGTGATAGATAGCAAGGGTGATGAATATGATTCCTGCCAGTACAAATCCGGTAAACCAGTTTGTCTTTCCCACAAGGGACACAATGCCGCCCGCGCCGGCGATAAGCGCCAGTCGATATGCCATTACCCTGTATCCCACGAACTTTGCCTGTCCGTCGTCGTCTAAGGCCTCCATATAATAACCGTCGATGGCAATGTCGTTTGTCGCGGACAGGAGAGCCATAACAAAAAAAAGTACGGCTACGAACTTGAGCGCTTCCGGAAGTGTCGAGGCAAACGCCATCAGAAGAGCGACAACCATAAGGCAAAGCTGCATCAGGCAGAGCCATTTCCTTTTTGTCCCAACCGATTCTATAAACGGCGCCCATAGGAATTTGAGTGTCCATGGAAGACCATAGAGGGATGTTAAACCGATGGCCTGGAGTGTGGCATTATGATCTTTAAAGAAGACACTCGAAATTTGTCGCACAAGCGAGAAGGGAAGCCCTTCGGCAAAATAGGTGGTACCGGTCCATAGAAAAGGGTTTTGAAGAAAGCGGGTTGGTTTTTGGGGCGCATTTGTATTGGTAACGTTATCTAATTCGGGATTTCTCAATTACCAAATTCCCCAATTCCTTGTTCTATCGGGGAAAGAAAAAAGGTTTCCCCCTCCTGTTTGACTTGAAGCCCGAACATCCTGATAGTTGTTGTCAACGGTCTTCCAAAGAAAAAATCCATTTCTTCTATCGGCAGTTCAAGTCTCTGAGCAACCAAGGGTCGCAGGTTGTGGTCGAAATGGAGTAGTTCAAGGACCTTTTCAACCGCGTCTTCTGCCTCCGGTCCTTCCAGTTTTTGTATCAACGTTTCGAGCGCAAGGTAAGAACATTTCTGGTCGTGAGTGGCGATGATTTGCGCTACTGCTGTATCGGAAGGGATTAGGCGTCTTCTTTGGAGTCTATTCTTTTCGTAAACGGCTTCAAGATCCTTGGTGTCCCAGCACTTTAAGAGCCTGCACTCGATGGGTCTGTTTTCATATATTGCGCAGCCTTTTTGTTTCTCGTCATAAAAAATGCACGTATGGCTTTGTCCTGTTCCCTTGATCTTTATGATCTCTTCGGACAGTACCGAGGGTTTGCCGGCGACATTATTAAAAACAGTTTCTCCCCGTCTGACCGTATAAAGAGATGATCGTTTTATGGCGTCGTTTTTCAGCAACTCCAAATCTTCTACATGGAGTGCAGGCCCCCCCCTCATGCAACAGGTGCCGCACCGAACGCAGTGGGTACGAGGGGCTTCTTCGTTCTGATGTATATCGGGTTTATTGTCTGATCGTGCGGTTGATGAGTGCATAATCGGTGTTTATCAAAAAGGTTAAACGATGTCGAGGGCAAAAAGATCCTCGTTGACAACACAAAGGGGGTTTGGTAAACCAAAAATTTTTTGAGGTGATCTCATGGCACAAGAACAAGAGAACCAACAGACATTGGATGAATGGATAGCAGAGTTAAAGGAAGAGATTTCAAAGAATCCCGGGGCTGGTCGCGCCCACTATAATTTGGGTGTGGCGTATGTAAGCAAAAGAATGCCGGATGAGGCAATCGAAGAATTCAAAAAGGCAATAGAAAAGATCCCGGAGCTGGTCGAGGCATATATAAATTTGGGGGGGTTATATATTCAGAGAAATGAATTAGACAACGCGATCGAGGTCAACCGGAAGGCGGCCCGGCTTCAACCGAATTTCCCGGTGTCGCATGCAAACTTAGGCTTTGCCTATCTGCAAAAAGGATATACTGACTTAGCTATTGAGGCGCTTGAAAAAGCGGTTTTGATTGAGCCCCGATTTGTCAGGGCGCATGGTACATTGGGCGCTGCATATCTGCAGGAAGGGATGCTCGATGAAAGTATTAGTGCCGGCAAAAAGGCATTGGAACTGGATCCAAAATTTGCGCCTGCTCATAATAACCTGGCAGTGGCTTATTATTACAAGGAAGAGTTTGAAGAAGCGATTAAACATTTTGACAAGGCCAAAGAGTTTGGTTTTGAGGTGGAGCCGGAGTTGTTGAAGGCGCTGGAATTATATCGTAAGCAGTAGGCTTGCATTCCTATCTTTTTTGTTGACAAACAAGTCGTGTAATTTTATAGAAACCTTTTTGTAACTACTCAGGTTGTTAGGTTCAAGGTTCAAAGCGAGCAACCGTGAACCCCTGAACTTTGAACCCGGGCAGTTACCTCTTTTTTATAACTTAACCAACCAACAACGAGTTCGAGTTACAAGGATACAACGATGAAAAAAGCACAAAACGCAGAGGAATATATAAAGAAGCAGAGGGAAATCATAGCGGGACATGCTGATTGCAGTACATCCCATTATAACCTTGGCGTGGCATTGATGGGGCAGGAGAAATATGATGAAGCCGAGAAGGAGTTTAGCGAGGCGATCGTGTGCAGTCCGAACTTTGCCGAGGCTTATGTGCAATTGGGAGGCCTGCGCCTCCGGCGCGGGGACCTGGATGGCTGCCTTGCGTATAATAAGCAGGCGACCAAGGTGAGAGCAGGCTTTTCAGAAGGATACGGGAATATCGGATTTGTACATCTTCAAAAGGGAGAGGCGGAGGAAGCTATTGTCGCGCTTAAAAAGGCTATTGGCTACAACTCCAACTTCATTCAGGCTTACGCCACATTAGCAAACGCCTACCTCATGTCAGGGCTGGTTGATGAGAGCATAGAAGCTAACCTGAAGGCCTTAAAACTCGAACCTAATTTTGCGGTCGCCCACAACAACCTGGCGATAGCCTATATTGAAAAAAAGGAATACGACAAGGCCGTAGAACATTGTGACAAGGCAATTGAACTTGGTTATGAGGTGGCTCCGGAAATCCGGGAAGAGATTGAAAAGCACAGGGATGAAAGTGCCTAAAGTGAGCTAAAGTTTGAAGTGCCTAAAGTTAAGGTGTTCTGTCAATTTAAGATTAGCTGCGCTGAAAGCGCACTCCTTAACTTTAGGCGCTTTCATCTTCGTGCCCTTCTCTTTTCAATAGTTCGTGATACCAGATTGAGAACTCATACATACCTTTGCACTTATCATCATCGTTTATTATTCCAAGACAAAGTTCAAGCACGCCCCTTCCGTATGCATTGCTGTACTTTTCATGGCTTCGTGTTTGCAGGAACTCCCGTACGAGCATCTGAGTGGTGCGCTTTGTTTTGTCTGTCCTGATATCTATGGGATCTTTCGGCATTTGAAAAGGATCCCATTTATCATATCCTTTTTTTAGGATATGTTTTTGCCGCCGTGGAGACATGCTTTCAAGGATGGCCCTTTTCCTTTTTTCCTCTTCTTCAGGTGAGATCTTAGTCATTTTTTTCTCCTTGTTTTTCATTGGCATCCTTACCGGTTATAATCCCGAGATACTCTTCATTGTAGTCAGTAAGAAGGGCCATGGATAACGGCACGAGCATGTCAGCCATTTTTACATGCTTAGACCTAATTGCTTTTACAAGTTCAGCGGATATTTCGTAAAGCTTGCTTTGAATAATATCCAGCTTAACCGTGGGATACTGTTTGCCTTCCATAAATCCTGACATTCCACAGGTATAAACCTCGCTTCCTATGGATGTCGGTATCCCGTACAGCCTGCATGTTATTGGCCTATATTCATAAAGGTCACACTTGTCCTCGTCGTTAAGAAGGGCACATCTGACACGTTCCTTTGCTATCTCCGTCAGCACTTCACCCTCATTCTTCCCGGCCTTCAAATCTTTGTATGCCTTTTTCTTAATCTTATATACGACACGATCAGCCCTGTTGGCCCTCTCAATAAGCCCGTCTTTTTCCTTGCCCTCAAACTTTTTTTTGAAGTGATGGTTGATATATAACGCTTCGATCAGGGATAGATCGAACAACGCATGGCAGCAATCGGAACAATGAGTTTTGCATTTTACACATTCCGGATAATCTTTTTTTACACGCTCGAACACTCCGCCCGCCATTGCTGAAAGCTCTTCGTATTTTTTGAAAAAAGGTGTAAGGTCTGTTTCCATAGTTGACTCCTCTATCTTTCCCGCATTGGGGAAAAGAATTTCGATTCAATATTGTCATCAAATTTTGACTAATAATACTTTTTTCACCCACTTGTCAATGGCATGTAAAATACCATACTTTTTTGTTGACATTGTGTGAGATTAATTCTATATTCGCACTCTCAAATCGGTGTATGCTGACTATTCTTAAAGATTATACTTATAAAATTCGCGATTAAGAGAGGAGGTGGCCTTAGTAACTCTATAGAAGGAAGGTTAATTTTCTTTAGAATCAGATGGGTAATTAAAAATAAGGAATGGAGGTAAAACAATGGCAAAACATGAGACCCCTATGTTGGACCAGCTCGAAAGCGGGCCGTGGCCAAGTTTTGTGTCCGACATTAAGGCGGAAGCCGAATCAAGGGCAAAGAATGAGAAAGGCTTGGACTACCAGATACCCCAGGATGTGTGTGAAGACCTCCTGGGAGTGCTCGAGCTTTCCTACAAGCACGGCAGGACACACTGGAAACACGGCGGAATCGTCGGTGTATTTGGCTACGGCGGTGGCGTTATTGGAAGATACTGCGACCAGCCCGAGATGTTCCCGGGTGTTGCTCATTTCCACACCGTACGTGTAAACCAGCCTTCCGGCAAATACTATACAACCAAATTCCTTAATGATCTTTTGGATATTTGGGAGTTGCGCGGTAGCGGTTTGACCAACATGCACGGTTCTACCGGTGATATCGTCCTTATTGGCACAACAACTCCCCAGTTGGAAGAAATCTTCTATGAATTAACCCACAATATGGACACAGACCTTGGTGGCTCCGGTGGCAACCTGCGAACTCCTTCCTGTTGTCTGGGCCTTTCACGTTGTGAATATGCTTGCTACGATACCCAGGAGTTGTGCCATTACATGACCAACCAATATCAGGACGAACTCCATCGTCCGGCATTTCCCTATAAGTTTAAATTCAAATTTGACGGATGCCCCAACTGCTGCGTAGCATCTATCGCCCGTTCAGACCTGTCCTTTATCGGCACATGGCGCGATGATATCCGTATTGACCAGGCAGCAGTTAGTGCTTATGTGGGCGGTGAATTTCCTCCCAATGCAGGAGCTCATGCCGGCCGTGACTGGGGTCCGTTTGATATCCAGAAAGAGGTTGTCGATCTTTGTCCCACGGGCTGCATGCGGTATGAAGGTGGAAAGCTCGAGATAAACAACAGAGAATGCACCAGATGTATGCACTGCATCAATGTTATGCCGAAAGCGCTGAGGCCTGGTAATGATAAGGGTTGCTCCATCCTTTGTGGCGCCAAAGCCCCGATTCTCGACGGAGCACAGATTGCTACTCTGCTTGTTCCTTTCGTGAAAGTTGAAGAACCTTATGATGAACTCAAAGAATTGATTGAAAATGTCTGGGATTACTGGATGGAAGAAGGTAAGAACAGAGAGCGCGTAGGCGAATTAATCAAGCGTAACGGCATGCAGATGATGCTCGAAAAATGCAATTTGAAACCGATTCCGCAGCATGTTCAAGAACCGCGGTCCAATCCTTATATCTTCTGGAAAGAAGAAGAAGTCCCAGGCGGATGGAAGCGCGATATCAACGAATTTAGAAAATACCATAAGAGATAGGGGGTAAAACCATGGCATTTATATCTTCAGGTTACAATCCTGCTAAACCGATGGAAAACAGGATAACCGACATCGGTCCACAGAAATATGATAAATTTTATCCACCGGTTATTGCGAAAAACAAGGGCAAATGGCTGCATCATGAGATTCTCGCGCCCGGCGTTCTGGTCCATACCTCGGAAACCGGCGACGAAGTCTATACTGTAAGAGTTGGCGCTGCTCGTCTCATGAGTATTAGCCTTCTCCGTGAAGCATGCGCAATTGCTGATAAACATTGCGACGGATACCTCAGGTTCACCACCCGAAACAACATTGAATTCATGGTGGACAGCAAAGATAAAGTTGAACCTTTAAAAAATGATCTTGCCGGCAGAAAGTTTGCCGGAGGAAGCAACAAGTTCCCCATTGGAGGTACCGGCGCCGGGATCACCAACTGCGTCCATACCCAGGGATGGGTTCACTGCCATACTCCCGCTACTGATGCCTCAGGTACTGTAAAAGCAACAATGGATGTGCTTTTTGATGATTTCCAGAACATGAGGATGCCTGCTCAGCTTCGCGTATCCATGGCTTGTTGTCTGAACATGTGCGGCGCAGTGCACTGCTCTGATATCGCGATTTTGGGGTATCACCGCAAGCCGCCGATAATCGACCATGAATACATTGACAAGATGTGCGAGCTTCCTCTCGCCATTGCGGCTTGTCCTACAGCAGCCATCAAACCTGCCAAGATTGAAATCGGCGGCAAAAAGCTGAACACCGTTTCCATAAAAGAGGAAAGGTGCATGTTCTGCGGCAATTGTTACACAATGTGTCCGTCCCTGCCTCTGGCTGATACCGAAGGTGACGGTATCGTAATCATGGCAGGCGGAAAAATATCCAACAGAATAAGCACACCCAAGTTCTCCAAGTGCGTTGTGGCCTTTATTCCAAATGAACAGCCTCGCTGGCCAACCATGACCTCAACAATCAAGAGGATTGTTGAGGCATATGCAAATGATGCCAACAAGTACGAACGCTTAGGCGACTGGGCGGAGAGAATCGGCTGGGAAAGATTTTTTGAAAAATGTGAAATTGAATTTACACATCATCTTATTGATGATTTCCGTGATTCCGCGTATTATACGTGGCGTCAGACAACACAATTTAAGTTCTAATTGTGTAGTAAACTAACGAGCCGGGGGCACAGGGTTCTGTGGCCCCGGCTTTAAAAAATGCATAAGAGGCTGAATAATGGATAAAGAAGCAGCAAAAAATACGATTGTAGAGGAACTTAAGAAGAAAAAGGGTAAAACAAAATTCTATCTCAAAGATTTCTATAAAATGATTCCTGATATGAAATCAAGGGAGATAAAGAATATTGTTAACGAAATGGTCAGGGAAGATATCCTTGAGTATTGGTCGAGCGGAAGCACCACCCTCATAGGGCTTAAGGGTGCCGGCAAGGCGCATGGGGCAGAGGGAGAAGAATAGGGAAAAGTTAAGCTATGGTCTTCCCCCGAATTATTGTTTCTGCGCTCAGCGGGGGTTCGGGGAAGACGGTCCTGTCCCTGGGTTTGGCCGCTTCCTTGCGAAAGCGAGGAATAACGGTAACCCCCTTTAAAAAGGGTCCGGATTATATAGATGCAGGATGGCTGGCTCTTGCGGCCGGCCATCCGTGCCGTAATCTTGATACTTTTTTTGCAACAAAAGAACAGATTCTTTGTTCCTTTACAAGAAATGCCGCCACTCAAGGTGTGTCTGTTATAGAGGGGAACCGCGGGCTTTACGACGGGAGCGACCTGGAGGGAAAGACGAGCACCTCCGAGCTGGCAAAGCTCCTCAGGGCTCCGGTGGTTCTCGGTATAGATTGCACCAAGAGCACCCGTACGGTGGCCGCTCTGGTATTGGGGTGTCTTCACTTTGATCCGGACGTGATGATAAAAGGGGTCATCCTGAATCGAATCGCCGGGAGCCGTCACGAATCAGTTCTTCGTAAGTCTATCGAACATTACACAGGCGTCAAAGTACTCGGCGCCATTCCAAAGCTGAAACATGACGTTTTCCCTGAACGTCACATGGGGCTCATCCCCACCCACGAGTCCCTCGGAGCAGATCATTCAATACAGACTGTTGCCGACATAGCGGAGCAGTACCTCGATATAGATGCTCTGCTCGATATAGCGCAAAAAGCGCCTCAGATTGAGGAAGATAACCCGCCTATCAGTGAATGCCGCCCGGATACTACCGAACGGGGCGATCCAAAACTTCGCATCGGGATCATAAGAGATTCTGCCTTTCAATTTTACTACCCTGAAAACCTTGAAGCGCTCCAAGCGCTCGGGGCCGAGTTAGTGACAATGAGTGCCCTGTCTGATTCGAAACTACCCGAGATCGACGGTTTGTACATCGGCGGAGGGTTTCCCGAAACACATGCCGAGGCTTTGGCGGCCAACCAGAGCTTCCGGGACGATCTTCGGAAGCACGCAGAACAAGGACTCCCGATCTATGCGGAGTGCGGAGGGCTGATGTATCTTGGTGAAGAACTGGTAATGGATGAGAAGAGCTATCCCATGACCGGTGTCCTGCCCATTGTGTTCGGGTGGTCAAAGCGGCCGCAGGGCCATGGGTATACGGTATTCGAAGTTGACCGACAGAACCCTTATTTTGATGTTGGGACTAAACTCCGGGGCCATGAATTTCATTATTCCAAGGTATTGGAGTGGCGTGGAAAGGCCGAAGACCTTGCGTTTAGAATAGAGCGCGGGGTCGGTTTCTTTGATAAGCGGGACGGGGTGTGTTACAAAAATGTCCTGGCCACTTATTCACACATACATGCCTTAGGATTTCCGTGCTGGGCGGAGGGGGTAGTCAGGAGATCTCGGACAGCCTCCTAGACATTAGAGCGGTGAGTCGCTTGTCTCAATTTTAGAAATAAACTCAAGCCATTCTTTTTTTGATGTTTGTTCTGTTGCCGCTATAATAATTCCTGAGACAAAGCGGGACTCGGAGGTCTCGGGCGCTAAATTATACCAGGCCACACTGCCCATTGCATCAATAGTAGCGGAGCCATCAGGAAGGGATATCTTCATGGCAAGAAAAAATTCATCATCCATAGCGCTCGTAAAGACGTGGGTTCCATCTACCATCACTGTATCGGTTTCAATGCAAACCCCTTCACGGGAAATTTCAGAAATATTCCCCGATATTCCTTCTGTTATCATTTTTTGCGACTTTCGATGGTACAGACTTATCTCAACCGGCAAGGACGATTTCAGCCGCAAACATTTCCGTCTGTCTATCCGTCGATATCGTTTCGCTTCTTCAGTCATTGTACACGCTTGACAAAACGTAAAATTATACTCTATACTTGTTTACGTTTTTTAGCACAATTACGAGGAGTTGGCAATGTCAAAACAAATTTTAGAAAAATTTGCCGGGAAAAGCTGTTGGGCGGTAATCTTATGTTGCTTGTTTCTGATACTTGTTCCTAATTGCGTAATCGCATTGGAGGCAGAGCAGACGCTTGATTCTGACACACGCGGTACAGTGAGTGGCCTCAAAAAAGATGGCCCGTCGTCTTTTCCAAAAATTATAATTGACGAAAAGGTGTTTAATTTTAAAACCATTTACGAAGGGGAGCCAATCGTCCACGCCTTTACCGTAAAAAATGGTGGGAACGACACGCTTGTTATCGAAAAAGTCAAACCCTCCTGAGGCTGTACCACTGTCTCGGTTACGAGACAGATCCCTCCCGGTGGCGAGGGTAAGATAACGGTAAAGGTTCGTACAAAAGGGATTGCCGGTTCAGTTAATAAACGTGTTACCGTCTTTTTCAATGATCCAAATGAGTCACAGATTGTTCTTGCGGTTAGGGGCAAAATAGAACACTATGTAATCCTTAAACCAAGAGCGGTCAATTTTTGGGGGGCGCCTGAGCGTAAGCTTGTTAGAAAAGTAGAAATCTTTCCTGGTAAGGAGGTAAGACTCCAGATAAAAAAGATTAGTTCGACAATTCCGAATGATATTAAGTATAAAATAGACGTTGGAGAAAAAGAAGGAGAGTATCTTCTTACTATTGAGAATATTCGAACAACGCCCGGAAGGTACTATGGCAAGATTATCATGGAGACGAACTTGCAGGAAAAGCCGGAGTTGACCCTCAAGGTTTATGGTGACATTAGAAACCCAAAAGGTGTTACTATAAAAAAGAAAGAAAAGGTAAGGGTGGAGCAAACGGATGGACCAAGTTAAGGTGGTTATTTTTGATTGTGACGGTGTGATGTTTGATTCTAAGAGGGCTAATGAGGCGTACTACAATCAAATATTGCAGCGCTTTAATAAAAGAAAGATGATGAATGAGGACGAATGTAATTTTGTCCACATGCATACAGCGGATGAGTCCGTGGCGTATATCTTCAGGAATGATCCGGCCCTTATGGATGCGGCACAGGCATACCGAAAAAAAATCGACTACATTCCGTTTATTCCATATATGGAAATGGAATCATATTTAATTCCATTTCTTGAATACCTCCGTCTCACGTATAACACAGCCATTTCGACTAACCGGACCGATACAATGAAACATGTCCTGTCAAGCCATGGTCTTGAGGGGTACTTTGATCTTGTCGTCTCAGCCCTCGATGTTCAAAGGCCAAAACCACATCCAGAATCTTTGTTAAAGATTTTGCGCTACTTTAATATAACGCCTGAAGAGGCTCTTTATATAGGCGATTCAGAAGTCGACCAGGCCGCGGCAGAAGCCGCGGGCGTCCCTTTAGTCGCGTACAAAAACAGAAGGCTTTCAGCTCGATATCATATAGAACATTTTAAGGAATTAGAAAATATGATTGAGGGATTGGCGAATTGAGGGATTTAGGAGTTAGCCGCAGACCCACGCAGACTAACGCAGACATTTTGATCGGCCGACTTGGCCGATCAAAAAATGCAATCGCTTCGCGAAGAAAACGCGTTGCTCTACAATTATGACAGTCTATGGAATAACTCGTAATAGCGAGGACGGTTCCCCGTTTGCCCGAAGGGCATGACACTTAATCGCCGGCCAAGTCGGCCGGCGATTAGTCTGCGTCCATCTGCGTGGGTCTGCGGCTAATTTGCTTTTTACCTTTTTTCATAATGCCTCAATCCCTAAGTTTTTATTATCGACCTGAATTGGCTAATAGTCTCTGCGTAGTCCTTGCTTCCGAATATGGCCGACCCTGCTACAAAGACATCCGCGCCGGCCTCTGAGACCATACCTATGGTATCAATGTTAATTCCTCCGTCTACTTGAATGAGTGTGTTCAATCCCCGTTGCTTGATAGATTTTTTTAGATCTTTTATCTTTTGAATCGATTGAGGAATAAACTTTTGTCCTCCAAAGCCTGGATTGACACTCATCAAAAGGACCATATCGACATCTTCCAGTATCCAGTCGATTGCTGAAAGGGGGGTGGCGGGGTTAAGTACAACCCCGGCTTTAACATTGAGATCTTTGATAGCATGGATGGTGCGGTGTAGGTGATTGCAGACCTCCGCATGGACCGTAATGATAGAACTGCCCGCTTTCGCAAAGTCGGCAATGTACGCGTCAGGATTTTCTATCATCAAATGGACATCGCGGGTCAATCTTGTGGATCGCTTAACCGCCTCCACTATTAGAGGACCTATCGTAATATTTGGCACGAAATGGCCATCCATAACATCGATGTGTATCCAATCCGCTCCAGCTTCCTCCACGCTTTTGATCTCTTCGCCCAAGCGTGAAAAGTCAGCAGACAGAATAGACGGCGCAATTAACTTCATCTCTACCTCCGATTCTCTCAAAAAACCTTTTTAAGAATCAACTCCTTATCCTTATACAGCAACAACGTAACATCAGCAACCTGTGGCAGCAAAAGCCTTATTTCCTCTCCAGGTTTTACGAATGTATCGTAGAAAGTGTATGAGAAGCCCTGTATGTTCATTACCACCTTTATATGTTTTCTCAGAAAGCCGTTGGGAAGCTTATATCTAAATAGATAATGTTTTTTTGGAGATCGTTCTTTGGCCGCCAGACGGTTAATGGTCAGATTTACCCTGGTGCTTTCCGTGACCCGAGAGCCATGTGCCGGCTCCTGTCCCAGCACTATGCCATCCGGCTCTTTTTCTCTGAAAGTCGATTGAATTTTACCTAAGATGAGCTGATCACGTTCCAGGAGGAATATGGCATCATCCAGGGTCAACCCCTCTAAAAAGGGCATGGCAAAAGCTTTTGGCTTATGGCCAAGGCTGACTAATAGGTTAACGACACTCCCTCTTGCAATAGTCTCCCGGGGGCCGGGTGTTTGGGCTATAATTTCGTCCAGCCCGGTTCGTTCCTTGTAAACTTTTGCTACGTTTCCCAACTTTAAATCGTTTTCTTCCAATATAATCCTGGCCTGTCGAATATCCAGACTAATAAGTTCCGGCAGGAGGAATGTCTTTGGCCCCTTTGATAATATGATACGGACATCCCTATCTTTTTTTATTTCGCTCCCGGCAGGGGGGTCCTGGAATACTACGTGATTTTTGGGGATTCCGGCATGATATTCAACTTTTTTTACTTTAATGTTAAGTCCGAGATCGGTCAACACTTCTAACGCATAGATCGCATCTTTTCCTATCAAATCAGGCACCACCACTACGTCTTCACTTTTTATAAGAAGTGTTAATGCGAGATACCCGCTTATGCCTGCGACCAGGACAAAAATGGTGGAGATGATAATTATTTTTAAAAGAGATTTCATGGGTAATCCATCACTCCATCAACAAAAAGGCTACCATATAATTTGAAGAAGATACATTTCATTTTTAATTTTGGCCCATTATAGTCCCAGGTGTAATCGCGCGCCCACGTAAAAAATCTTGAATTTTGAGGCGCTTCCCCGCCGGCGCTTGAACCTCCATCAGGGAGAGTATCCCTTTGCCGGCAGCCACGTAAAGCTCTCCTGGAAACGACGGGATAATTGCTCCGGGAGGGGCTTCTGCGTGGCCGGACACAACTTTTACCTTAAATATCTTGAGTGTCTTTCCAGAAATAGTAGTAAAGGCTCCGGGCCAGGGCGACATGCCCCGAACAAAGCAATCGAGTTCGGCTGCGGATGTGGCCCAATCGATCCGGCCGGCCTCTTTTTTTAGCATAGGCGCGTAGGTGGCATGGTCGGGATTTTGCGGGACTGATTTGAGGTCGCCGTCTTTTAGACGATTAATGGTCTTGATGAGGAGCTGAGCGCCGATTACAGATAGACGGTCGTGCAGTGTGCCGGCCGTATCATCCGGTTCGATGGCGACCTTTGAGGTTAGTAACATGTCACCTGTATCCATACCGACATCCATCCACATAGTAGTAACGCCGGTCTCTTTTTCGCCATTAATGACAGCCCATTGTATCGGCGCCGCCCCCCGATATTTTGGAAGGAGGGAGGCGTGGATATTGATAGCCCCTATGCGAGGAATCGACAAAATCTTTTTTGAAAGTATATGACCGTAAGCAACCACAACAAAAAGATCCGGCGACAATTCTCTTATCTGTTCGACAAACTCTTCTCTGCTCGCCTTTTCCGGCTGCAATACAAGACATCCATGGCGTTCGGCCTCAATCTTTACCGGCGGCGCTACAATCCTTTTGCCTCGCCCCCTGGGCCTGTCCGGCTGAGCGACCACCGCAACGACTTTTTCCTTTTCCTCAAACAGCGCCTTTAAGGTGGGAACAGAAAATTCCGGCGTTCCCATAAATACGATTTTATAACCGGTCATTG
>JBDRFJ010000203.1:0-4414 GCA_043818915.1 Pseudomonadota bacterium
ATTTTCTGTCATTCCGGCGCCCGTCCTCCGCAGTAGCTATGCTACGGAGGATGGAAAAGCCGGAATCCAGTCTTTTCAGCCAGTTACAGAGTGTCTGGACTCCGGTTTTCACCGGAGTGACGACTTTTTACGAAGCCGTCAAAAATATCTTATTGGATAAGGATGAGTTTGCCCTGTATGTCCTCTACAAAATCGTAAAAGCGGGAATGATGGGCAAAAAGCATTATCCATACTCAACACTCAACAAGGAGGAATCAAAAATGAGCAAAATAATAGGAATCGATCTGGGAACCACCAATTCATGTGTTTCGATCATGGAAGGGGGCGAACCCAAAGTTATCACAAATATTGAAGGCGGGCGCACTACCCCCTCGATCGTTGCTGTCTCTGACAGGGGAGAGAGATTGGTGGGTCAGATTGCCAAAAGGCAGGCCATTACCAATCCCGAGAATACGGTCTTTGGTGTAAAACGACTCATTGGCCGAAAATATGACTCGCCCGAGGTGCAAAAGGACATCAATAACCTGCCTTACAAAATCGAAAACGGAGAAAATGGAGATGTTCGCGTTAATCTTCGGGGTAAACATTACAGTGCAGCTGAAATTTCATCCTTTATCCTGGCAAATATCAAAAAATCGGCGGAAGAGTATCTGGGTGAAAAGGTTACGGATGCAGTAATCACCGTACCGGCCTATTTTAGCGACAGCCAGAGACAGGCCACCAAGGATGCTGGAAAAATCGCAGGTCTGAATGTGTTAAGGATTATTAATGAGCCGACGGCAGCATCTCTTGCTTATGGTCTGGACAAGAAATCGGAGGAAAAGATTGTCGTATTCGACCTGGGAGGGGGCACCTTTGACGTCTCCATATTAGAAATCGGGGACGGTGTTTTTGAGGTCAAGGCGACCAATGGGGATACCCATCTGGGTGGTGAAGACTTCGACCTCCGGTTGATCGATTACCTGGCCGATGAATTTAAAAAAGACCAGGGACTTGACCTGAGGAATGACAAAATGGCCCTTCAGCGGTTGAAAGAGGCGGCAGAGAAGGCCAAGATGGAGTTGTCCTCTTCCATGGAGACCGATGTGAACCTTCCCTTCATAACAGCCGATGCCAGCGGGCCCAAACATCTGAACGTAAAGATAAGCAGGTCAAAGCTTGAAGCCCTGGTCGTTGACCTCATGGACAAAATAGAAGGGCCCTGTAAGGTTGCCTTAAAGGACGCAGGCCTTTCTCCCAGCGAGATTGATGAGGTCATCCTGGTGGGCGGTATGACACGTATGCCTTCAGTTCAGGAACGTGTCAGGAAGATTTTTGGCAGAGAGCCCAATAAAGGGGTGAATCCGGATGAGGTGGTAGCACTTGGTGCCTCCATTCAGGGCGCTGTCTTGAAAGGGGATGTTAACGATGTTTTATTGCTTGACGTTACCCCCCTCTCCCTTGGAATCGAAACCCTGGGAGGTGTCATGACCAAACTGATAGAAAAGAACACGACCATTCCGACCAATAAGAGCCAGATCTTCACTACCGCCGAAGACAATCAACCGGCGGTTACGGTACATGTGCTTCAGGGTGAACGCGATATGGCTGCTGACAACAAGACCATCGGGCGTTTCGAACTGGTAGGCATCCCGCCTGCTCCCAGAGGCACGGCGCAGATCGAGGTCGCCTTTGACATCGATGCCAATGGTATCGTGGAAGTATCGGCAAAGGACCAGGCGACCGGTAAGCGGCAGTCGGTCCGGATTACGGCCTCATCAGGCCTGTCCCGGGAGGAGATCGATCGGCTTGTCAGGGATGCGGAGCTTCATTCAGAAGAGGATAAAAATAAAAAGGGGCTTGTGGATGCACGAAATAATGCGGAAGGTTTGGTCTATACCACCGAAAAATCGATGCGGGAACTAGGCGATAAATTGGACAGCGCTACCAGGGCCGAGGTTGAGAATGTAATAAATGACCTCAAACGCGCCATGGAAGGTGATGATATTGTCGAAATCAAACGTCTGACTGAAGTATTGACCCATGCCTCACATAGTCTTGCGGAGTCCATGTACCAGAAAGCTTCGCAATCAGGGGCGTATCAAGGTGGAGGCTGTGCTGGAGGTGCATGTGGTTCAACTTCACCCCGATCCGACGATGATGTGTTTGATGCGGAATACCGGGAGGTCGCGTAACAGGAAAACCAGTTTGTAACAATTCAGGAGCCAGGAGCCAGAAGTTAGAAGTTAGAAGTTAGAAGCCAGGATAGAGAAGGAGGTGACTATCATGCGGAAACTGAAGCATTATTTCCCATGGAGCATATTGATTCTGATAGCAATAATAATTGTTGCCGTTCCCGGAATTCTTACACGAGCTTTAGGGCCATAATTCGGGATCAAAATTGTAGTAGTAAGTATTTTCTTCCAGGTCTAGGACCAGATCACAATAAGGCGTAATGATCTTAGAGTATAACGACCCCAGGAGGGAAACCGTAAAGGTCTTGCCCTTAGAAGTTTCGTCCATATAGAAGGCCAGATACTTAATCCTTTCAGGGGACCCCATCCGCAGATCAGCCGAAGGATCTTCATGTGGTCTTTCATTAATATGCCATGCACCACAGAATATAACCACCTTTGCGACTGGATCCTTATGGAAGATCATTTGCTCAAGGTTAGCATAGGCTATTTTTTCGCGATCACGCCAGTATTTATATGAATCCTCATCTGCATCGTAGAAGACGATTTTCATCTTTGCCTTTTTGGCAGCATCTATGAGATCGAAGGTTCCTGCGCAAATCTTCCGTTCCCTCTTTATCCACATCGTTCGTATGTTTTTCCTGATTACTCGACCGAAGGCATAATCTTCAATTACTTCGTGGAGCGAATCCTTGGGCGGATCCTTCTCAAACTCTATAGCCAGATACGCAAATCCTGCTTCCTCTAGACGTGGAATCAACTCAGCAACAAAATCTTCGTCCTCCCTGAAACTCCCATGGACTCCTCCAAACATGACGATCCTGTTTTCGACGGCATTTGACAGGACGACATTTCCAAGGGATTCTTGTGTCCGTACAGTCGCCTCCAAAGGCATCTGCCTTGCAGCACCTATGGCAAAGAAGCCAAGGATTGAAAGTCCTATGAGTATTTTCCGCATAAATCTCCAGGTCCTGGTTTAAGCTGTCACAGGTAGAAAACTTCAGCCTATACTTAATGATGATGGCTGCTTATGTCAATAGTCAGGGTTTGATTTTTAAAGGGTAAAGACCGCCTTATAGTCAACATTGAATGGGCCGCTCTAACGGGATTTGAGATTAACATGGGGTCTTTTATGTCATGCAAGAGGTCGGATCGATAAAAGCATAGAGCATGGGGCAAGGAGCAAAGAGCTTAGAAAAAAAATAACACTATGCTCCAACCTCCCTGCTCCCTGCTCTTAGCTCATAATATTCCATGTGTGAGGCAAAACGAACACACCTCAATAAACCACTTCAATTTTCCCGCTTTGGCGGGATAAAAATTCCGAGATACAACATTTAACCTGGACCTTTAAGATTGACTAATGTTAAGGATATGAAAAAGAATGTCGAAAAAGACGTCAGCGGATGGCTGACCGACACCCAATCCGGATAAACCGGAAAAGTGCCTAAAGTGAACTAAAGTTTGAAGTGCCTAAAGTTAAGGTGTCGCTTTCAGCCGTCGTAGTCCCGCCCCAAGCGGGACGAAGTCTGCTCGCTCCGTATCCCATATATAAGGGGAGCATTGACAACTTAAACAAAATTTTCTGCGCGTTTTGAACACAAATTTATTCATAAGGTACTAAGGAATCAAGTCAAACTTCCGGATCGTGTCCGCCATAAAATTTGCCTGAAACGTTATTGATAATCTCGTAAAAAGTCTAAAATCGAGTCACTCCCGTGAAAACGGGAGTCTATAATAATTTGAAATAACTGGATTCCTGCCTCCGCAGAGCCTGCCCCTTTCCTGACAAGGGGAATGACGATTAAGGGACATATTGGACTTTTTACGAAGCCATCATTATTCCATTCGAACGGAGCAGGCCTATGTCTCATGGATAAAAAGATACATTCATTTCCACAACATGAAACATCCAAAGGACATGGGTGAAATGGAGATTGAGGAATTCCTCACAGATCTGGCTGCAAGAAATCTATAAAAGGAGCCGCCATAAGTAGCAGAACTCATAACGTCATGGTGAGCCGCTGAGTTCACGAGGTCAGCTCCACCAATTTGTTGGCCTGCAATTCCTTGCTGGACAATTCTTTTCATCTTGTCATCCATTGGTGGACAATCGCAGCAAGGGACGGATAGAGGGTCACATCTTAAATAATAACTAATTGTTTCTTGATCCTCACAAGCTTTCCCTTTAACCTCCTGTCTTGCTTTATTTCATTGTTTATTAGGTTGTATCTCATCGT
>JBDRFJ010000204.1:0-9176 GCA_043818915.1 Pseudomonadota bacterium
CAGTTGCCGCCTTCTTTTCAAAGAACTGTAGGTTATATTTTAACCGACTACGGTCCGTTAGTCTTTGGGAACCGCCCAGTGCGGACCCGCACGCTGGGTGGTGTGGGGGCCGGGGGAGAAAAACCCCCGGCTACCCGATTATAAGAATTATTATGTATTATTGCGGTCTTACCCATTTTGCACTCCACTTTCTACCCTTCACTTCCTCAGAATCTTTAAACCAAAAAAATTGCTGATCTTCACAGACTAAATATCTAAAACTGCCTGTAACAGTCACAGCGCTGTCAAACTTGCCATTGATTCGCTGTACTTCAACCATCTTCTCCTTTTCTATTGTGACAATTTCTGGCATATAGATTTTATCCTTATCTTTCGCCATAAATCCAGACAACCTATAATTCTTTTCTGGTACAAAACTCTTTGTCCCGAAGCTTCCATCCTTTCCCACCTCAAATTTGCCAATTTCGATACTGCATCTAATACTACCCTGAGAAAATGACATCTTGAAGTCGGTAATGTTACCGTCATCAGTCACTCTGAATGATACGAAAGGATCGCCTTCCCAGTAACCAACCTTTGGACGATGTTGTTCTGATATTTTCTTCTGCGTTAGTTGAATGGCGTTATCTCCTGCATTAGCTGTATCAAAAAATAGTCCTAGAAATGCCGCTAACAAGCATAAACAAACTATGGGAATACGTAAATTCATTGTGTATACCTCCATGTCCCGTTGTTTTAGACCAATTACCTTAGCTTTAGACGTTAGTATCTATCTATAAAATTTTCCTTAGTAATTTCTGTATTGTTATAATGTGTCCCCGGAATTTCGGAATTTCTGACAAATAAAAAATTGGGCTGCTTTTGTAATCAATTGATATTTAATAGAAAATACTTTCGGTCTTTAGAGTTAACAGGGGTAATATAGGATATTCCCTATGCCCTCAATAGTTATCATGCTCACAGGTCTCATCGCGCGAGCCGCGCGAGCATCTTGAGCACGAGGGGGTGGCGCGGGGAGAGTTTCACTGCTTTCTCCAGATACGTTGAAGCACGCTCCCGCTCACCCCATTGCATCGCGATCTCGGCCGCAGCCACGAGAACTTCAGGGCTGCTCGCGCTCAATTCATCCATCAGCGCAACGTATTTATCCACATTGTTCCACTTCTCGCGCGATGCTGAGACGGCGGCGAGAATCGCCAGTGCTTGAAGCCGCGCTGTCGGGCCACTGGTCTGCTTCTCCCAGACCTCGCTGGCAATCTTCTCGGCCAGGTCGGGACGAACCGTCACGAGTTCCCACTGCGCTAAGGCAATGCGGACCGCTGGCAGGTTGGCATCCAGCGCCAGCGCCTTCTGCACCCAAGGTTTGGCGGCTAGCATCCGTCCCTGCGCAAGTTCCATCTGGGCCAAGCGCGCACACGCCGTAGCACAGGCGGGGTCCAGTTCCAATGCCTTCAGGAATGCCTTTTTTGCTTCATCAGGTCGGTCGAGTAGCACCAGCGCCTCGCCGCGCGAGACCTGACCGTTCGCCCTCTGCAAATCATCCTTGATACTGTCATCCATCTCGCGCAATGCGCTTTCGGGGTCGCCCTGCATCCAGGCGCACTGGAACAGGATTTGGCCAGCCGCCGCGGCCGCCTCACGGTCGCCAGGATCAATCTCACGGGCTTTCCGGGCATCGGCACGCGCCTGGACATAATCCATACGGCGCATTTGGATTAGAGCCCGCAACACAAGTGCCTCTGAATCAAAATTATCGTACGCCACTAAGCGGTCGGCTGCGGCAAGAGCAGCCTTCAGGTCTCCGCGGAAAAGATTCGTCACCGCGCTTGTGAAATCGCGGCTCGATGTATCGGGGCGTATCAACGGCGCTACCGCATTTAGTGACAAGTCTGAAAGTGTTTTGGACACATCGCCCGCATCGGAAATTCGTTGACAGTATTGGCGCAAAGAATCCAAACCCTGGTCATCCAGATCCAGCCACGTACGCCGGCCGGCTCCGATTTTCGCCTGTACACCACCTTGAATATAGTACTCGCCCTTTGCATCACGCCGTAAAAAAACACGAATCGCCCGGTATGTGCGGGGAATTTTGACAGCGCGATGCGGTAAGGCACACAGTCGATCCAACAGTGACGATTGAAGTCCTCTCACATGCCATATGCGTGCCATCAGCACCACGTCGAACAATAACTGCAACCGCTTAAAAATTGGCCGTTTAATGGCAATCGCATCGTAGCTTGTGGTAAACGAATCAGCTGCCTCCTCGGCAGGAAGGAACGTCTGGCCGGTTCCGACCAGTCCCTCCTTCAGGTTTAACATCTCCTCGGAAAGTACCCTCACAGCACCGATGAACACCGACGACGAGGTGTCAGACGAAACCCGAATATCACCAACACGAGGCTGCACTGGATATAGCCAAAACCGGCTCATGAACGTGCGGTCCGTCTCGCTGAGGGTTTCCTTAAGCGTACGGTAACCAGGCACATCGATCGGATCGACCCCGGCCATAATCTTCTTCATTGCGTAGTCGGCTTCCAACATTGTCAGTGCAAATTCGGAGTCATCCGCCACACCCTGGATACGGACATTGGGATCACCCTCGATATTAGCCGGATCTGGATCGAGACTCACAACAGGCGTTACATTCTCCTTCCATACAGACTGAACACCAACGATCAGATCATCGATCCCCAGGATGGGAGCACCCGGCTCCAGCTTACCGATCATAAGAATATCATCTCCAATAATAGCAAAACCATGTATGCGTGTAATCGAGCCCGGCCAACGCAAATCGTCCGGAAGGTTTCCCCAATCGCTTTTGTAAACCTCAGCGCGCGCAACCAATGATTTGAGAGACACTGCTGTGAGATCATGCAGCAAGTGTACTTCCCTCAGTTCGAGAAAACGCCTTTTAACCTGTTCTTCGAAATCTGCTAAAATTTGCTTCTTTTCGGGTTCGCTTTGCACCGCCGCGAGACGATGAATAAGTTCATCGATCAGTTTCGCGTTATCATCCGTTGTCCCCTTGGCAAGCACCTCCGCAAGGATCCGTTCGTCAAAATGGATGCGGACCCCCTTGGCGGCATCAGAAGATTTTCTATCGTCACTTTGTGTACTCAGGCCAGCAACAACTGCCTCTCCACCTTCACCGCCATGGGGAGGATGATGATGCCCTTTGTGCTCCGACTCGGGTATACGCAGCTTTTCAGCACTCTCTAGCACGACCGATTCCAGAATACGCCCAGACATTCCAACTTCCAAAACCTGTTCCACAACAGCAAGCAGTTGTGACGCGTTTTTCTGCAAAACCGATTTCCAAAGCCGATTGGCTTCCTGGACAGTCATGGAGTCCGTGGGCAACTCTCCGTTTAACAGACTCGCCACCATCGTATCAATCGAATGTACCTTCAGAATCGTATCAAGTCGTCCAAGTATATCTGAATTCGGATTCATCAGCTGCACAGATCCAAAATGGGCACTTCCAGGTATTAACTGTGTCAAAAAAAAGGCTGGATCACCGACCCTAACTACATGATGGATAAAAGATGCATTCGCAACCTCCTTGCCTTCCAAAGAAAGGATGGTCTTCGAACCCAATGCCGCAGCATTGAAACAAACTGTATTCCGTCCGAACTCCAAGCCGGCATATTCGGCCAGGGCACCCCCCAGTGAATGGCCAACAAAGGTTACCGGCACATTTTTTTGATCAGCTTGTGTGACCCATTTTCCCGCATAGGATAATGCATTGGTGTATTGCTCCTGGATCCATAAAGGCTGCTGCGCAGCAGTGATTACATCCCTTAAATCCGCGGGTTCAGTTCCTCTAAAAGCCACCGCGTATTCCACCCCACCGGTTGATACCGGCCTTTCAAACACAGTTACACTCAGGCCAGAGCCAAATTTTTCATGGCCAACCACCTTCCCGGGGGGCTGATTATCCACTTGTACCGCAGGCGTAGGAGTAGGTGTCGCTATCGGCACTAATGTAGACAGCACTGGTGTAGGTGTAGGCCCCGGCACCGCCGGTGGATTGATTTGGGGGGAAAGATAAGCAAATTGCGAATACATGGCATATGTTAATAACAATTTATTTTCTATCACAGGAACCATTATCGAAGGATTAGGTGTCGTTATTTGCGCCGGTGTTGACGTCGATATTGGTAATTCACCGGCAAAGAGTGTACCGACGACGAGAAACCAAACACTAAACAGATATACAAGTAATATTCGGATTATGCCTTTGCCCATTTTTCGTAATACCTACCTTGACAATTTTTCAATTTAGATTCGAAGTACTTAACGCTTTCGTCAACATATCCATGCGGATTTTCTGGCCGTTAGCAGTGAATTCGAATACTACGTGGCTACGTACCTGCCCGTTGCTTATGTAACCCTTTTCAACGTCAAACAACAACCAACCGGATACCTCCTGACTTATAATCTTCGCTTCCGCATCCTGAATAGCATCTGCGGCACAGTCTAAGATACCAACAGGCGACATGACCACCATGCTCTTGTCGCTGTTCACAGAGTCAATCTTATAAGACATATGCATCTTCATCTTGTCCGACACGATAGTTCCGGCCTTGTAGGTCTGGCCAGCGGCGATCGCGTCCCTGCTGAGTTGGACAAAGGTACCTTCGAACATCTTGCTGGTGCTGTCCTCAAGAGCTTTGGTCAACGCAGCATTATTGACCCTGCGCACCGCCAGGCGCAATGGTTCAAGATCGGTCTCCAGCATTTCCCCCACAGGGGAGATTTTACAGGGAATGCCGACACCTATCATAGCGGTGACCGCCTTGAAATCCGGATCAGCGTCGTCAGGTTTGTCGCTGTCAAACTCCACCTCCGTCATCCCGTTTATCTTCATCTTGAGTCGCGTAATCTTCACGAGCGCGGAGATGTTGCCCTTGTCATCCACTTCTGTGACACGGGCCTTGGCTTCGATGCGCATGTTCTGCCCCATATTCAATTTCTGAGCGCCCATTCTCATCTCGATGTCTGAGTTCGTATCGACTACGAACTTCATGATTTGGTCCCGCCTCAACTTGTAACGCAACAGGACGGGTTCGCTGGTCGTGGATTCGAAGACAGGGGCTCTTGACTCTGTCAGCTCGTACGATAATACCGGCGTTGCTAATTTGGAAGCAGGCACCAGTGGAGCTTGCTTTGCCCCCGCGTCTGCTTTCAGAATCTTTATCTTCAGGCTTTTCGGTGATTCTCCGAAAAGAAGGCCTATGGTCCAGGTCTCTGAGGCATTGGGTCCGACACCCTTTTCGAGGGTCATTTCATGCCTCTGTTGCTGTCCGTAGAAGCTCGGGTCATCATATGTTATTTCTAACTGGATATTGGAATACCTTAGGTTTTTGCTCGAATTTGTTACTTCAACCCTGCAGTGTTTCTCCGGAGGGCATGATATAGTGATCTGAAGGTCCTGGAATGTATCGGATTTGAGGTCCTTTTTGTATATCTCGGTCAGCTTCTGCCTGGCTTTCTCATGGCCTTTCTCTGCCGCCCTTTCATACCATCTTATTGCATTGGCCATGCTTTTTCCTTTTCCGCCTTTTCCATATTCCAGCCCGAGGCCGACATTGAACATTGCAAACATATTCCCCTGGTCTGCCGATTTAACATACCACTGCCTTGCGCCGAATTCATCCTTTGCGGTACCGATACCGAGTTCCGTCATCACTCCGACCTCATTCTGGGCCTCCGCATCGCCCGCCAGGGCGGCCTCCATCATCAGCTTGAAAGCACTGGCTGGGTCCTTTTCCCTGCCTTTTCCGTCCCTGTACATCTTTGCAAGCTTTACCTTTGCATCGATATTGCCTTTTTCTGAAGACAGGGAGTAATACCTGAGGGCCTCCGTAAGGTCGACAGGAACAGATTTTCCGAATTCATAAACCAGCCCGAGGTTGTAGAAGGCTGTAGTATCCCCCTGTTCCGCGGCCGCCTTATACCATTTTATCGCCTCCGTCATATTCTTGGCGACCCCGGTACCGAGTTCATAGTATAGGCCTGCCTTCAGCTGTGCCGAATCATTCCCACCCTTCGCGGCCTTCAAATACCATTCGGCGGCGATTGCGGGATTTTTAGAGGCACCTTCTCCTGCCTCGTAAATATTGCCTATATTGTAAATGGCATTGACGTCGCCCTGGTCCGCGGCAAGCTTGTACCACCTCAAACCCTCATAATCGTCCCTCTGGACGAATTTTCCTATTCTGTGCTGGTAGCCCATCTCCGTCTGGGCGGGGGCATAACCGTTCTCGGCCGAGGCCTTTATCCATTTCATGGCCTCGTTGCCGTTCAGCTGAACGTACACTCCGTTGCGGTACATCATGCCGAGCTTGAACTGTGAATAGGGAGCCCCTTTTTCAGCCGATTTCGTGTAGAATTCCAAGGCCATTTTGTAATTCTGTTTTACAATCTTCCCTGCGTAATAGATGTCGCCGAGGTTTGCCATCGCGTCTGTATTTCCGCGGTCCGCCGCTTCACGATAAAGTTCAAGGGCCTTATCGGTATCCTTTTCGACTCCGTCGCCATCTTCATACATTATAGCAATGCTGTTCAATGCCCTTCCGTCCTCTTTCTGCGCTGCCTTCAAATACCATTCGAAAGCCTTCATAAGGTCGCGTTTAAGGCCGTAGCCTTTTCTGTACATAAGGCCCATGTAATATTCGGCGTCCGTATAGCCCGATTCCGCGAGAGGCTGAATAAGCTTGAGGGCCTCCGCGAACTTTCTCTGACTTAAGAGCTCCTCGTATTTAATTTTTGTTTCATCATTCTCTGAAATCTCTTTTGCCTGGACAAAAAGATTCGCGGAAAAGAGAAAAGCGCTGATACACAATGTAGTAAAGAAATACCTTACAGAAGTCTTCATATACACCTCTTCCTTTTCTGGTAAATGGACAGGACGTTGTCCCTCTTGCTTCATACACCCCGAATCTGGTTCCTGTACGTCGCCCCACACTTTTGGATTGGACTTCCTCCAGACCCCACCTCACGATGACGCCCCCGGATCATGTACGGGGCAGGCTCTTGTCCTCCTCATAGCCTTTGTCTCCGCTAAAACCTGAATCGGGGACTTTTACCCCGATATTCCTATGCCATGCCCGGCACGTCGCGGATCAGGCGGGAGAGAAGGAAGGGGTCGCACCTTGAAAGGCTGTTGAAAAACTGTTTACAGATGCTTTTCGTCACTCCCGTGCAGACGGGAATCCATTGTTTTAAGGTAATAGTTCCCCATTTTAATGGGGACGGCGTCTGGATACCCGCCTTCGCGTGTATGACAACCTTAGCTGACATAATCGGGATAGGGGGGAGCCTCACGACTCCCCTCCTCCCACACCACCGGGCATACGGGTCACGTACCACGGCGGTTCGGTTGACTAAGCCAGTTTAACAAACAGCCTCGGTAATCCCAGATTTGCAAAGTACTTTGCCGTTAATGCAAACGCCAAACCCGGACTGCGGCTCAATCGCCACGGCCCATGTGCTGATTTCGCCGTGTTCCACGCAAGGTTTTTGCTTACGCCGAGTCTCAGCAATTCCCGGTATCCACGACGGCCCCACTGCTTCCAAAGATAGCAAGGTAGTCGCCGCTTTACCCAAGAATCCAGTTCCTTCAGGATCGAGCGCACCTCTGTGAAGTTGAAGTATGCTTGCCAGCCCAATATGAACCGGCGCAACTCCTTCATAATCCCATCAATGCGTTTTCCACGCGTCCGACAGGTTATCTCGCGGATTCTGTTCTTGAACCGTTTTATCGATTTGAAGCTGATGCTTCTGTTCAGGCGCCTGCTGAAAGTAAATCCCAGGAACTGGCGCTCCCAAGGCCGACCAACTGCACTTTTCGCCTGGTTGATGGAAAGCTTCAAATGTCGACTCAAGAACCGGCTGATACTTCGCAGCACTCTCGTCCCTGCGCGTCTGCTTCTGACGTATACGTTACAATCATCGGCGTAACGCACAAATCGATGGCCACGACGTTCCAGTTCACGATCCAGTTCATCAAGCATCAGGTTGGCCAACAACGGGGAGAGTGGCCCGCCTTGCGGTGTGCCCTCTTCCGTTTTTAGAAGCTTTCCCTCATGCTGAACTCCGGATCGTAAAAACCGCAGGATCAGTACATATACCCGCCTGTCTAATACACGCTTCCGAACCTCGCTCATCAGCTTGTCATGATTTACTCGGTCGAAAAATTTCTCAAGATCCATATCAACTACCCATCTGTACCCCTGTTTGAGATATCTCTGGGATTGTTGGATGGCTTGGTGGGCACTCCTTCTCGGCCTGAACCCATAGCTGGCCTCAGAGAAGGTGACATCCCACTCATCCTGAAGTACCTGCAATAATGCCTGCTGGATAAATCGATCCAGCACGGTTGGAATACCCAGCTGTCGTATTCCAGCTCCGGGTTTGGGTATTTCTACCCGCCTTACTGGGGTGGGGACATATTCCCCGTTTAGTAACTGCCTGCGGAGCTTCGGCCACTCCTTCTTCAGGTATTCCGGCAAATCCTTTACCGTCATACCATCTATGCCGGGGCTTCCTCCGTTCCGCATTACGTTTCGGAGAGCGGCTCGCAGGTTTTCCCGCTCTAACACACTCTCCATTAGCTGTCTGCCTCTGTCCGGAGAGCTGGGTTCCGCTTCCGCAACGGACAATTCGCCCTTGCTTTGCAAAGGCAACCACAATTGTTTTGCCGGTCTAATGTTCGTTCGTATCTCGGTCCGCTCTCCTGTCATTTAATTCCTCTCGGATACCGTTCAGGCCTTCATCCCGCCTCCCGGCGGGACTACTATGCCATCTGCTGACTTCTCCCATACGGTCAGGGTCGATTGCTCTCCCCTCAGCCAATTCGCCTCGCACGCGACGCTCCAGGGCAGTATGAGAGACCTCCCAGGGTAAGACACGTAACTTTCAATGCATAGACGCCGGATTTATAAAGCACACCCCATTGTGGATGGAGGACTTCGCGGTCACGTGCCCGCTCGTCCCGGATGTACCACACCTCAGATCCGGTTCCTGTTCGTCGCCCTGCATCTTTGGATTGGACTTCCTCCAGACCCCGCCTCACGACGACGCCCTTGTCCTTCTCCTATCCTTCGGCTCCACGAATACCTGGTGTAGGGACTTACACCCTACTAGCTACGTGCCATGCCTGGCACACACGT
>JBDRFJ010000205.1:0-4773 GCA_043818915.1 Pseudomonadota bacterium
CGGCCTATGAATATAATCAGGATCTAAAGTATGTTCATATGGTCACAGGCATCTCAAAACACGTTGTTAAAGAATATGTAAAAATTTTAACAAATGAAACATTTTTTACTTGACTCGCCATTTGGCATTATCTTGGCGGGACTACGCCTGCGGCATAAACCTTTGTGCGGCCTTGTCTCGGGACAAAATCTACCATTTCTGAATGGACACCGGTTAGCCTGCGCAGTATATCTCCACGATCCTTTCGATGATCCCGCTGGTAGATGCCCCCTTAATAACAGGGATGCGGATTACCTCTTCAACTACATCTTTCCCTATGATCTCATCTTCGGCCCAGTCTGCTCCCTTGACCAGGATGTCGGGGAGAAGAGTCTTGATAAGCGCAAGAGGGTCCGGCTCGTCAAAGATCGTTATAAAGTCAACACAGCTAAGTGATGCCAGCACTTCCGCCCGCTGGTCTTCAGGCATGATCGGCCGCTTGGGGCCCTTGATCTCAAGGACGGAACGGTCGGAATTGAGGCCGATCACCAGGATGTCTCCTTTGGCCTTGGCCTCGGTAAGATACCGGATATGCCCCACGTGAAGAAGATCAAAGCAGCCGTTGGTAAAGACCACCTTCAACCCTTGCTCCTTCAATCCTCTAACATCTCTTGCCAATTCATCGCGTTTTTTTATCTTATTAACCATATGCCTCAGGTACCCTTTCTCTTAAACATGGGATCGTTTTCCTGAATCGGTCCAATAGCTTGAAGTCTATGTCCGCGGTAATAGATGTGCCCTTTTTGCCGGCCCGCGCAAGGACTTCTCCACAGGGTGATATAATCCTGGAATGTCCCGCATAGACAAGGTCATGATCCTGTCCGCATCTGTTTGCTGCCAGGACAAAGACCTGATTTTCTATTGCCCTTGCCGCAAGGAGGGTCTTCCAATGAGCTGCCCTTGAGTCAGGCCACTGGGCCATGACGACCACGATTTTTGCTCCTTTAAGTGTGAGTGATCGGCAAAGTTCCGGGAATCTGAGGTCGTAGCAGATGAGCAGTCCCACCGGACCTACAGACGTAGAGCAGACAACACCCTTTCGTCCTCCATTAAACCATTGGTCTTCACCCGTAAGCGAGAACAGATGAATTTTTTGATATGTTGCGGATATTGCGCCTCTTTCATCTACCAAGTATGCTGTATTGAAAATCTTTTTCTCGACCTTTTCAGGGAGTGATCCAATGATAATTGTGTTTGTTTCTTTTGCAAGCAGGGATATCTCGCCCAAAATGTCCGGGGTAGTCTCTGCCAGCCGGTCAAGCTCTTTATTCGCAAAACCTGTAGACCACATCTCGGGAAGGACTATCATTTTAACCCCCTGGTTTGCAAGCCTGCGAATATGCTGTTTGGCCCTTTTTAGATTGGAGTCAACATCTCCCAGTTTCACATCAAATTGTATGATCCCAGCGCGTATAGTTTTCATGAGTTTTTTTCAAGAAGTAAGTAAAGTTACGTAATATCTAACACATAACCATTTCAAAATCAAATGAAGCGCTATTTCCCCACCGCCATCTCTAAAATGTCGAAGAGACATCGAATAAGTCAACAAAGTCAACTCCGTTCCCCTCATGTCTATTTAAATATCTGTAAAGGAAGTATATAGGAGGTTGTCCGAGAATTCTGATCCTACTGCAAAAGAGTGAGAAACGGCCCAAATTCCCGCAAGTTTTCGTTAAATAGGCCTGCTATTCTCCTCAAATTTGCGAAAATTTTGTCTCGTTCTCACTCTTTTTCGTTATGGACATAATTCTCGGACAGCCTCCTATGAGAAAATTTTGTAGTTTGACCTTGGTTGGTGTGTATGATATTGAAATTGTATACTTAAAATCCCCAAGGACAAACTGGGTGATAGACTTGCCAAACAGATCCAACCGTATGCTGTTTAAAGTCATAAATTTGTGGGTGCTCCTATGTGCTGCTCAATACGACAGGAAAGAGTCAGATGATTACCGACACCACCTTTTTCACGAATGAGCCAGGCTATGCATTGCTTGACCGATTTAAAAAGACACTAAAGCACGTCCAATACTTTGATGTATTGGGCGAGGATACCCAAATTTCATGCAATAGGGAAAACAGATGGCGCTTATTTCATCAAGAAGAGTGCGAGGGGAAAAGACAACATCCAATTTTATGAACGTTCTGCACGAACGTTCCACGACGCATCTAAACATATTTCTTTAAAAAGTACAGACAATCCTGTTCTTTCAATTAAAAAATACATCAATATTGATGTTGACTAATTATGGAATTTTCTATAGAGTTTTATGAAACAGGTTCAGGGCGATGTCCTGTACGGGAGTTTCTTGATGACCTTAAGGAATCGGATCCCGGCGATTTTGCAGCGGTAATGGCCGGTCTAACTAAACTTCAAAGCAGGCATTATCACAGACCACCTCTTTCAAAGCATATTGGTGATGATCTTTTTGAGCTGAGACATGTGGGCAAGTTGAACTCCCGTGTACTGTATTTTTTTATGAAGGGGAAGAGGATTATTGCTTTGCATGGGATTCGAAGCAAAGCAATGAAGATTCCCTCAAAAGATCGTAAGGTTGCTTTGGATAGAAAACGTGATTGGTTGGAGAGAAATCCGGCATGAAACAAAAAACCAATTTTGACCGATACCTTGAAGAGCAGTTAAAAGATCCTGATTTTGCCAGGCGCTACCAAAAGGCCGGTGATGCCTGGGACGTGGCTTTGCAATTAGCTGCTTTGCGTAAAAAGGCTGGTTTGTCTCAGAAGGAATTAGCTCAAAGGGTGGGAACGTCTCAACAGCAAATCAGCCGTCTTGAATCAACATCGTACGAAGGCCACTCCTTGAGCATGTTGCGCAGAGTCGCTGAAGTTCTGGGGGCAAAGGTTCATATAGATATTCAATTGCCTAAGTGTCCAAAACAGGCAGCGGTTGCTGAAAACAAGGCAACTTACGGAAACAACAATTAAACACGCAAGAAAATCGGATTTGTGGTAAAGGAAAAGCAGGACATCAAACAGTAGGATCAGGTGACCAAGGATTACAAAAAAATAAAGCCCCATTTCTTCAGCAATATGAAGGACGGGGCTTTTTGTTTTACAGGCATGAATCTGAAACGGCACATAATTTTCATTGAAGGGTGCTGGAAGGGGAACAGTATGCGGGGTGACCAGACGCCGTATGGGGTGAAAGATTGACGTATGGCTAAGGATAAAAAAATATCAGGCAGTGGAAAGGCTATCCTCTTCACTTCTGTCGAAACGCATATACAGGCATTTGCCGAAGTTGTCAGCATAATTCGGGAAGCCCGTCAGAAAGCATTTCATGCCGTTAATATTACACTGATTGATCTCTACTGGCAGGTGGGCGAGTATCTCAGCTTAAAGGTGAACGATGCCGGATGGGGGCGAGCGGTCGTCAGACAGCTCGCCGATCACATTCGAAAGACCGATCCGGACAGCAAGGGATTTTCCGTCCAGAACCTATGGCGCATGAAACAGTTTTATGAAACCTACCGGGAGCGGGAAAAACTCTCACCACTGGTGAGAGAATTGCCATGGTCCCACAATCTCCTCATTTTGGGCAAAACGAAAAGCGATGACTTCAAACCTGAGTACCTCGGAAAATTATCCTTTTACCTGGAAGCATTGGATCGCGACGTGCGCAGGGAAAATGAAGCGCCCAGCGTCGGTGTTCTTCTTTGTAAAAACAAGGACGAAGAGGTGGTGGAATATGCTCTGAGCCGTACTCTGTCGCCCGCTCTGGTTTCAGAATATCAGACCCGTCTGCCGGACAAAAACATGCTTCGCTTGAAACTGCATGAGTTTTATGAACTTGCATACCGGTCGTCTGCGGATCAGGAGACCGGAGGAGAGAAAAACGATGGCAAATAAAAAAAATTGACACCACTATTATCTTTACATGCCGATCACAGTATTTGTTTTTAAAGTGAATAAAAGATATGATCATTATAACAAGTAGTTAACGATGCCTGAAACTATGAACTAAAAAAAAGGATTTAGCTGTTCTATTCTCTACGATACAAACTTATAAATTGAGAAGCATTTCATAAACAGCCGATTGTGTCAGTTAGTACATGAAAGATATTTTATGTGAAGAATATTTTTCAGTGACAAAAGGTATGTGAAAGGATTATAATAAGTTAATGAAATATAAAAAGGAAGATTATCATAAAATTGTTAAATTATTTTTAAAACAAAATTGGTTGATTCCTAAAAAAACCGAATTTACAAACCTACTGAAATTATCTCGAAAAAAAGATGCAAAGGAAATGATATTCAGTTTGTTGGAAAGATTTCATTACTTAAATGATTCTACGTTTCATTATTTATTAAATGAAATAGCGGATTCAATTATTGGATGTGGCTTTGGCATTGAAACAACACAGCTATTATCAATTACATATGATGATAAAGCAGATAGCAGTCAAAAAATCTTGGATATGATAAGGATCCCATTATTCAAAAAGGGATGGCGATCTATTAAAACTGTGAACCATTATAGATCAAGTGTTAAGAATTATAAAAATGGAAAGAATCAAATAATAACGATCGATGAGTTTATTGGTAGTGGCAAAACTTTATTGGGTAGGATTAAACAATGAACGGGCTGTTGCCCGAATCAGATTTCTAAAACAGGTTTAAAAAATTTCTGATTAAAGTTTTGTTTCAACAAGTCTATAAGCAAAGAAAAAATGAATAGTTCTCATTATTGCTCGTTTGAAGTAATAAAATAGCTCC